>NZ_JABEVC010000125.1 GCF_013044125.1 Acidocella sp.
GATCTGATCATCGCGGTGGCCGCGCCGGATGAAGATTTTCCCGCATTGCCGCCGGGCGCGCAGGTTTTGCGGGTGCGCACGCAGGCGATCTGGCGGGGGCTTTGGCCGAGGAGGAACCGGAGCTGCGCGGCGAGGAGCTACGCGCCGCCGCACACGCGCTGGCGCGCTTGACCGGGGTGATCGGCGTGGAGGAGATTCTCGACGCGGTGTTTTCGGGGTTCTGCATCGGCAAGTAACCCGCAACACGCTATTCCTTGCCTATATACCTGCAAACTCGCTAATACGCCGGGATGAAATACGATGTGATCATCATTGGCGGCGGGCATGCGGGCGCGGAGGCGGCGGCGGCGTCCGCGCGGGTTGGGGCGAGCACGTTGCTGCTCACCCACCGGGCGGACCGGCTGGGCGAGATGTCCTGCAATCCGGCGATCGGGGGGATCGGCAAGGGGCATCTGGTGCGCGAGATTGATGCGCTGGATGGCTTGATGGGAAGGGCGGCGGATGCGGCGTGCATCCATTTCAAGCTGCTCAACCGCACCAAGGGGCCGGCGGTGCGCGGGCCGCGGGCGCAGGCGGACCGCAAGCTGTATCGCAACGCCATCCAGGCGCTGCTGGCGGCGCAGGAGAATTTGACCATTGTTGAGGGCGAGGCGGCGGGGCTGCTGCGCGATGCCTCGGGCCGGTTGAGCGGCGTGACCACGGCGGATGGGCGGGTGTTTTCCTGCGCGGCGGCGGTGTTGACTACCGGGACTTTTTTGCGCGGGGTGCTGCATTTTGGCAATGTGATGGCCCCGGGCGGGCGGATTGGCGACGCCCCGGCGGTGGGGCTGGCCGAGGCGCTACTGGGCTTGAACCTGCCGCTGGGGCGGCTGAAAACCGGGACACCGCCACGGCTGGACAAGAAGAGCATCGACTGGGATGGGCTGGCTGAGGACAAGGGCGAGGACCCGCCGGAGTGCTTCTCCAGCCTGACCGAGCGCGTGACCAACCCGCAGATCTCCTGCCGGATTACCGGCACCACGGAGCTGACGCATCAGATCATCCGCGAAAACATCCATAAATCGGCGGTGTATGGCGGGAATATCGCGGGGAAGGGGCCGCGCTATTGCCCCTCCATCGAGGATAAGGTGGTGCGGTTTGCGGAAAAGCCGGGGCATCAGATTTTTCTGGAGCCGGAGGGGCTGGATGATGACACCGTGTATCCCAACGGGATTTCCACCTCGCTGCCCGAGGATGTGCAGGAGCTGCTGGTGCATTCCATCCCGGGGCTGGAGCACGCGAAAATCCTGCGGCCGGGCTATGCGGTGGAGTATGATTATGTGGACCCGCGCGCGCTGGACCATGCGTTGCAGGTGAAGGCGCTGCCGGGGCTGTATCTCGCCGGGCAGATTAACGGCACCACGGGGTATGAGGAAGCGGGCGCGCAAGGGCTGATGGCCGGGCTGAACGCCGCGCGTGCCGCGGGTGGCGGCGCGCCGGTGAGCCTGGGCCGGGAGCAGGCTTATATCGGCGTGCTGATTGATGATCTGGTGACGCAAGGGGTGACGGAGCCGTACCGCATGTTCACCTCGCGGGCTGAGTACCGGCTGCTGCTGCGTGCGGATAATGCGGAGCTGCGGTTGACCCCGCTGGGGCTGGGCTGGGGTTGCGTGGGGGCTGAGCGGGCCGGGGCGTTTGCAGCACTTGAGGCTGAGATTGCGGGGTATGCCGGCAGGCCGGAGGGGCATTCCCGCGGGGCGGAGATTCTGCGCGCGGATTTGCATTATGCCGGGTATCTCAACCGGCAGGAAAACGAGATAAAGGCCCGTGCGCGCGATGAGGCGGTGCTGATCCCCGAAGGGTTTGATTATGCCCTTGTGGGCGGGCTCTCCAACGAGTTGCGCGAGAAGCTGGAGCGGGTGCGTCCGCAGAATTTGAGCGTAGCAGGGCGGATTGAAGGGATGACGCCGGCGGCGCTTGGCGCGATTTTCGGCGCGCTGAAGAAGGCAAGGCGGGCGGTATGAGCGAGGAACGCTTGCGCCAGTTCGCGGGGCTGGTGGCGAAATGGTCGCCAAAGATCAACCTGGTGAGCAAGGGGGATCTGGCGCACATATGGGAGCGGCATGTGCGGGACTCCCTGGATCTGGTGGCGCATATTCCGGCCGGGGTGACGCGGGCGACGGATCTGGGCTCGGGTGCCGGATTTCCGGGCATGGTGCTGGCGATCGCCACGGGGATCGAGTTCACGTTGATTGAGTCCGACACCCGCAAGGCGGCGTTTTTGATGGAAGCGGCGCGGATTTTGACGGCGCCGGTGAAAGTTCTGAACACGCGCATCGAGGCGGCGAAGACGCAGCCGGCACCGCTGGTGACAGCCCGGGCGCTGGCGCCGCTGGATAAATTATTGGGTTTGGCGGCGCCGCACCTCGCGGGGAACGGTGTTTGCCTGTTCCCGAAGGGGCGTGGCGCGGAAGTTGAATTGACGGCCGCAAGGGCGGTCTGGCACATGGAGGTCGAGCGCTTTGCGTCGACCCTAGATGCAGAAGCGTGCATCCTGAAAGTGAGCCAGATCCGCCATGTTGGAACAAGTAAAGCCGCCGCCGCGCCCTAGGATCATCGCCGTTGTGAACCAGAAAGGCGGGGTGGGGAAAACCACCACCGCCATCAACCTTGCCGCCGCCCTGGCTGTGGGTGGGAAAAAGGTGCTGCTGATCGATGTTGATCCGCAGGGCAATGCCAGTACCGGATTGGGAATTGACCGTGCGATCCGCCAGGGCGGCAGCTATGCGCTGCTGGCCGGGGATGGCGAGCTGGCGGCGCTGACGCTGCCGTGCGGGGTGGAGAATTTGAGCATCGTGCCCGCGGTGGAAGATTTGATGGGCGCGGATCTGGAGTTCAGCCAGACGGAGCGCCGGGAATTTTTGCTGCGGGACGCGCTGGCCGCGCGGTGTGATGCCGACACCGTGTTTATCGACTGCCCGCCGGGCATGGGGTTGCTGACCCTGAATGCGCTGGTGGCGGCGGATGCGGTGCTGGTGCCGTTGCAGGCGGAATTTTTTGCGCTGGAGGGGATTTCGCAGCTGATGCGGACCATCGACAGGGTGAAGCGGAGCCTGAATCCGAAACTGGCGGTGGAGGGGATTGTTCTGACCATGACGGACAAGCGCAATAATCTCTCCGAGCAGGTGAGCAACGATGTGCGCGGGCATTTTGGCGCCGTGGTGTTCGATACGGTGATCCCGCGCAATGTGCGGATTACCGAGGCGCCGAGCCATGGGCTGCCGGTGTTGCTGTATGATTTCCGCTCGGTGGGGGCGCAGGCGTATCTGGCGCTGGCGGCGGAGTTTTTGAGACGGTCGCGGATGAAGAAGGGAGCTGCGGTATGAGTGCGAAAGAACAGCCAAAACGGTTGGGGCGGGGCCTGGCGGCACTGCTGGGGGATGCGGCGGTGCCAACGAGCGTGAATGCGCCGGGGGTGCAGGCGTTGCCGGTGGATCTGCTGGAGCCGAGTCCGTATCAGCCGCGCCAGGACATGGACGAGACGGCGTTGCAGGAGTTGGCGGACTCGGTGAAGCAGCGTGGGATTTTGCAGCCGTTGCTGGTGCGCCCCAAGCCGGGCAGCCCGGGGCAGTACCAGATTATTGCCGGTGAGCGGCGGTGGCGGGCGGCGCAGAAGGTGAGCCTGCATGAGGTGCCGGTGCTGGTGCGCGAGCTGAGCGACGCGGATGCGATGGCTGCCGGGCTGGTGGAGAATTTGCAGCGCGAGGATTTGAACCCGGTGGAAGAGGCCGAGGGGTATCAGCGGTTGATCACGGAGTTTCATCTCAGCCAGGAATCGCTGGGGGATGTTGTTGGCAAGTCACGCGGGCATATCGGCAATGTGCTGCGGGTGTTGAAGCTGCCGCCGCAGGTGCTGGGGATGGTGCGCGATGGGAGCCTCTCCATGGGCCACGCCAAGGCGCTGCTGGCGCATCCTGACCCGCTGAAGGGGGCGAAGGTGGTGCTGGATAAGGAACTCTCCGTGCGGCAGGCGGAGGAGTTTGTGAACAACCTGGGGCGCTCGATTAAGGGGCGGTCGTTGATCAAGCCGCCGCCGGAGCGCCGGATGGACAGCGAGGTTGAGGCGTTGGCGGAGAATTTGACCGAGCGGCTGGGGGTGAAAGTGAAGATCGGGTTTAATGGGCGGAGTGGGACGATTACGCTGCATTACGCCAATCTGGACCAGATGGACTCGCTGCTGGCGCTGCTGAACGGCTGAGAAACGGGGTATGCTCCACGTGGAGCATACCCCTGTTATCCACAAGTCATCATGCTGAATTTGTTCAATAAAAAAAAGTTGTCCCCAGAAAAAAGGGGTGGTTGTTTTGAAAAAACAACGACGTGAAATTGGGGGGTCTTGAGGTTCAGGCGGCGGGTTGGGAACGGGCGAGGGCTGCCAGAAGGTCAGTCTGGGTGACGATGCCCTGGGCGCGGCCGGTGGGATCTGTGATGATGATGGCGCGGGCGCTGCCGTTAGTAAGCGGGGCGATGAGGTCCGAGGCGGGTTGCCTGGGGCTGGCGGTGACCGCGGGGGTCATGAGGGAGGTGAGGGTGCTGGTGGGGTCGCGGGAGAGCTCGCGCAGGCCGATGGCGCCGATGACCAGGCCGGTGGCATCGGTGACCGGGAGGGTTCGGACATCATGATTGAGCAGCAGGGCGCGGGCGGCGCCGGGCGTTGTGGTCTCCAGGGCCTGGATGACGTCGCGGGACATAATGTCAGCGCAGGTGAGGTGCTTATGGGCGTGGGCGGCGGCGCGGGCTTCGACGCGGCGGAGCAGGCGGTCAAGGTCGTCGCGGCTGATGTCGAACGCTTCGCCGGCTTCGGCCAAGGCGGCGTCGATGTCCTCCGGACGGAAGCCGGCTCGCAGGGGGGCGGGAAGGTCTGCTGTGCGGTGGGTGTTGGCGGTGAGAGGTGCCGGCTGGTGCGGGTAGGAATGGCCTGAGGCGAAGCGGTGATAGATGATGCCGATGCTCACCAGCAGAATGCAGTTGAGACCGACCGGGATGAAGGCGAAGAAGAAGCCCGAGGCGTTGATGCTGGGGCCGCCGAGAACGCAGAGCAGGGCCACGGCACCGCCGGGCGGGTGCAGCGAGCGGGTGAGGGACATGAGGGCGATGGCAGCGGCGACGGCGATGCCGGCGGCGAAGGCTGGGTCTGGGATGAAGCGGGCGGCGGCGATGCCGGCGAGGGCGGAGATGATGTTGCCGCCGATGGCCGGCCAGGGCTGCGCCAGCGGGCTGGCGGGGACGGCGAAAATGAGTACCGCGGCAGCACCCATGGGGGCGATGAGCAGGGGCAGGGCGAGGCTGTTGGCGTGGCCGAGCAGCAGGGCGCTGAGCGTGCCGGTGAGGGCGATGCCGGCGAGGGCGCCGAGGCTGGCGAATAATCTGTCGCGCAGCGTGGCGCCGGGTAAAATGAACATGAAATAAGTCTCCCTTTGGCCGTTGTGTGGGCCGGTAGGGCCGCGCCTTGGGCATATAGAGGCGGCGGCTGGGGGGAGAAAGCCCCGGTGCGGGCCGGGTTGACGCATAGGCGGAGCGGCGTAGCATGGCTTGGCATCGCCGTTGTTGCTGTTATGGGGCTGGATTGATGGCAGGTTTATGGTTTGATGAGATGACGCTCGGGCAGGTGTTTCATCACCCGATCCGCCGCACGGTGACGGAGGCGGATAATGTGCTGTTTTGCGCGATGACGCATAATCCGGCGCTGCAGTATCTGGACGAGGAGTATATGAAGGGGACGCCCTTCGGGCAGCGGATTGTGAATCCGGCGTTTACGCTCGGGCTGATGGTGGGGATCTCGGTGGGAGATACCACGCTGGGGAGCGAGGTTGCGAATCTGGGCTGGGATGAGGTGCGGTTTGCGCATCCGTTGTTCCATGGCGATACCGTGCATGTGGTGAGCGAGGTGATTGAGCTGCGCGCGAGCAGATCTCATCCGGACCAGGGAATTGTTACGTTTTTGCACAAGGCTTTTAACCAGAAGGACGAGCTGGTGGCGGCGTGCAAGCGCTGCTGCGTGCAGATGAGGAAACCCGCGGGATGATCGCGAAGTTGCGTTCGTTGTCGTTTATACCGGGGGGGATGGGAAGATGCTTGATATTCCGAGTTTGAAACAAGCGCAGAATGTGCTGGCGCAGGCGGGCGGCGTGTTGGATGAATGAGGGGCGTGCGAGCGATTAGATCGTGGGCATTTCAGGAAACCGATGGGTAGCGCTTCGCTCACCCATCCTACGGGTGCTACTTAAGTGCTGCGTCGCTGGATAGTAGACGAGGTGATAACTAATCTCGGGCTGGGCGAATGTCCGGTATCATCACTTCCCGGTTCGAAAGCCGTCAGACTGCTCTCCACCCACAGACGAAATTCCCATTGATCCGGTGTGTAGCTGTGGGTTGCGTGGGTTCTGCGGGCGGAGCCCCTTGGTCTCAGCACTCGATGATGTTGACGGCGAGGCCGCCGCGGGCGGTTTCCTTGTATTTGGTTTTCATATCGGCGCCGGTTTGGCGCATGGTGCGGATGACTTTGTCGAGGGAGACGAAGTGGGTTCCGTCGCCGCGCAGGGCCATGCGGGCGGCGTTGATGGCTTTCATGGCGCCCATGGCGTTACGTTCAATGCAGGGGACCTGGACGAGGCCGCCGATGGGGTCGCAGGTGAGGCCGAGGTTGTGTTCCATGCCGATTTCGGCGGCGTTTTCGACCTGGGCGGGGGTTCCGCCCATGACTTCGGCCAGGGCGCCGGCGGCCATGGAGCAGGCGACGCCGACTTCGCCCTGGCAGCCGACTTCGGCGCCGGAGATGGAGGCGTTCTCCTTGTATAAAATGCCGATGGCGGCGGCGGTGAGGAGGAAGGCGATGACGCCTGCGTCGTCAGCGCCGGGGACGAAGCGGGTGTAGTAGTGGAGCACGGCGGGGATGATGCCGGCGGCGCCGTTGGTGGGGGCGGTGACGACGCGCCCGCCGGCGGCGTTTTCCTCGTTGACGGCCAGGGCGTAGAGATTGACCCAGTCCATGATGGTGAGCGGGTCGCGCAGGGCGGCTTCGGGCTGGCTGGAGAGCTGGCGGTAGAGCTGGGCGGCGCGGCGGCGGACTTTCAGGCCGCCGGCCAGCGTGCCCTCGGTGGCGCAGCCGGTGCGCACGCATTGTTGCATGACTTGCCAGATGTTGAGCAGGCCGCTGCGGATTTGCGGCCCGGTGCGCCAGGATTTTTCGTTCTCGAGCATGAGCCGGCTGATGGGCATGTTGTTGGTTTGGCAAAGTTCGAGGAGTTGTTTGCCGGATTTGAATTCGTAGGGGAGGGAGGTTTGGTCTGGCACGATGCGGTCGGAGCCGGCGGCTTCCTCGTTCACCACGAAGCCGCCGCCGACGGAATAATAAACGCGGTTGCGCAGCTCGGCGCCTGAGGCGGCATACGCGGTGAAGCGCATGCCGTTGGGGTGGTAGGGCAGGGAGATGCGCTTGTGGAAGAGCAGGTCTTCGGCTTCGGTGAAGGCGATTGGGTGGCGGCCGAGCAGGGAGAGGCGATGGGTGGCGTGGATGGCCTCGAGCTTGGCGGGGACGGTTGTGGTGTCCACCTGGTCCGGCGCTTCGCCCTGCAGGCCGAGGAGGACGGCTTTGTCGCTGCCGTGGCCGTGCCCGGTGGCGCCGAGCGAGCCGTAAAGCTCGGCCTTGATGCGGGTTGTTTGTTCCAGTTGGCCGGATTCGGCCAGGCCCGAGGCGAACCGCAGGGCGGCACGCATGGGGCCGACGGTGTGCGAGCTTGAGGGGCCGATGCCGATTTTAAGCAAATCAAAAACGCTGATCGCCATGTTATTTGTCTCCGCTGCGCCAGCGCTTTTATGGGGCGTTGGCGTGTGCCGTGCAGTATTGGCGGGGGTTTTCCGCAACGCAAGGCCTGGGTGTTGAATATTCTTGACGCTGTAAAAATGATTCAGCTAGTGTCCTGCCTCTGAAGTCCGCCGCATTTCGCAGGGGACGAAAGGGGCAAGCAGGCCACTGAAAACAAAGCGCTCGTGTCCCCTGAGGGAAGATGTTTTGATGTGACGAACCTCAAAATCGGGACGCTGGAGGGACATTTCCAAAAATAACATATGTTGATGCGTGCCGTATCCAACGAAGACTGTTTTTAAGAAATCCGGAGAAATGTTATGGCGCTACAAGCGGGGCTGAAACGCAATTCCGTGGGGTTGCCGGGGGCGATTATCATGTCGGCGGCGATTATGGGGCCGGCGGTTTCAACTTTTTTCAACCCGCAGTTTTCGACCCCGTTTTCGGGACCGGCGACGCCGTTTGTGTATTTTGTTTGCCTGATCGCGATATTGATTACGGCCAGCGGGATTATGGAGATGTCGGCGGTGACGCCGAGCGCCGGGTCGTTTTATACATATGTGGCGCAGGGCCTGGGGCCGCAGGCCGGGTTTATCACCGGCGGGCTTATGTTCATGGCCTATGCGTTGCTGCCGCCCATTGAGATTGCGCTGATCGGATCGTATCTGCAACAGACTTTGCAGCAGGAATTCGGTATCAACATACCGTGGATTCTCATATCGCTGGTACCGTGGGCGCTGGTGACGTTTCTGGCGCTGGAGGGGGTGCAGGCTTCGTTACGCACGGCGATTGTGCTGTTCCTTGTCGAGGTGGCGGTTGTGATGGTGATGGCGTTGATCGTGGTTGCGGCGGGGGGCGCGCATGGGCTGACGGTGCGGCCGATGCTGCCTTCGGCCTCGCCGCACGGCGTGCAGGGGTTGATGGTCGGCGCGGTGTTCGCCGCGCTCAGCTTTGTTGGCTTCGAGGGGGCGACCACGCTGGGTGACGAAGTGCGCAACCCGCACCGCAATGTGCCGCTGGCGGTTGCGCTCTCGACGATTGTTGTTGGCGTGATCTATACATTTTGTGTTTGGGCGGAGGTTGTCGGGCTTGGGAATGAGAAGATCAACGCGCTGACGGGCGCCTCGACGCCGTGGAACGATCTGGCGCATATGTATGCGCCGTGGATGACGCCGCTGATCATTCTGGCGTCGGTATCATCGATGTTCGCGGTGTCGGTGAATTCGAACACCGGGATTGTGCGGATTTTGTATACCATGGGCCGCGAGCGGCTGTTGCCGGATTTTCTTGCGTATATCAACCCGAAACGAAATACGCCCTCGAATGCGGTGCTGTTTCAGAGCGCGTTTTCATTGATTTTGGTGTTTGGGGTGGGGGCGGTGTCCGGCGGGCTGAGCGACCCGAGCGGGGGAAGCAATGTTTATGGCTTTCTGGGCTTTCTGCTCACCTTGGCGATTTTGATTGTGTATGTGCTCGCCGATATGGCGGCGATTGTCTATTTCATGCGCCGGGGCAGCCGGAAATTCGTGCGCCATGTGCTGCTGCCGGTGGCGGGCGCGCTGCTGATGACCGGGTTGTTCGTGGCGCAGCTGATTGAGAACACCACGGCGCCTTATACATGGATGCCATGGATCATCCTGGCCTGGCTGGTGGTGCTGGGGGCGGGGACGTTCTGGCTCGCGGTGAACAGGCCGGAAATTCTCAGCAAGGCGGGGGCTGTGCTGGGCTCGGAGGACCCGGCCAAGCTCGGCGGGTGATGCGCGGGCGCTGACGGCGCTCAGGGCGCTGCGTGCGCGCGCGGCTCTGTTGGCGGGGCTGAGGAAAGCGGGCCGGGAAGCCAGAACAGGGTGCCGGTGGGCACCGGGAAGTGACGGAAATGCTCAGGCGGGAGCTGGCCGGTTTCGATCAGGGCCAGTTTGATCCAGGTGGCGTGGGTAACCAGCACGACGGCGTGGGCGTGCGGGGCGCGGTGCCATGTGCGGAGTGCCGCGCGCACGCGCTGGCGGACACCGGCCAGGGATTCGCCGCCGGGAAAGCGCACTGCCTCGGGGGTCTGTTTCCATGTACGCAGCAGGCCGGGCCAGGAGGATTTGATTTCCGGCTGGGTCAGGCCCTCCCAGGCGCCGTAGTCGATTTCGCAGAGGTCATTGTCAGTCGCGGGTGAGGGAAGGCTGGCGGCGGCGGCGAGGATGGCGGCGGTCTGGCGGGCGCGCAGCAAGGGGCTGGTGACGATCTGGCTGATGGCGTGATCGCGCAGGGAGGCCGCCAGGGTGGCGGCTTCGGTGAAGCCTTGGGGGCAGAGTGGCGGGTCAGCGCGGCCTTGGTAGCGGCCGGTGAGTGTCCACGCCGTGGCGCCGTGGCGCACCAGGGCC
>NZ_JABEVC010000126.1 GCF_013044125.1 Acidocella sp.
CAACGTGGACCGCCTGAGCTTCGACAACTGGGCCGAACATCAGGCCCTGGTTGGCGATACCGCCATCGCCGAGATGGAATACCCGCGCGCCAAATCCGCCCGCCAGCTGCCAAAAGCCATCCGCCAGCGCCTCGCCGAGCGCGCCGAAGCAACACAGGCGGCAGGCAACGCCGCCGCCTGATCTTCCGGTGCTGACGATGACACGAGGTGGAATGAAGGTGAGATTTCACCTCACGTCCGAATCTGCCCCAAAATTGGGTTGGTTGTTCAACCCCATCGTGACACATTCGATGCCGTTAGGCTGTCCGCCCCAACATATTCATTGGCAGGACCGCGCGTTTTGGGGTTCATCTCCTTAAGGAGCTGACCTTGGCCCTTATGGCCCCAGATGTCGCGTTCCTCACCATGCGGCCAGGTTTATCCTTATACGATTTTGTGTCGATATCTCATTTTGTTACAATCCCTTTCTCCATCGGCGCGAGTTTTGCGAGCAAATTATTTTGTGCTGCTAAAGGGATGTTATGATACACCATCGACTTCTGAAGGTCTTCCGCGAGTGCGTTAAAAGCCGCATCCGTGACACCGAGATTTTGATGAACAGTTTTCATGTTCTCGTTGAATTCACAGGGTCCACCTTCCAGCATACAAAACTGAGTTACAAGCGCTGCATGAAGAGCGGGGATATTAGCATTTGTAAAATAAGCCTTAATACGGCTATCGGCGAGAACATTATTCAAAAAATCACCAACGACTGTATTCAAGCCTTGCTTTCGGCCGAACGCATTATAATAAGACGTGCTTGCTCTCGATGCTGCCGGAGACAGGCTGATTGTCACAACACTGAGGGCGGAGAGGACAATATATTTCAATTTAACTTTAACATAATGCGGCATTTTGACCTCCTTGTTAACTGATTTTCTAGAAACTAGATGTAGCGGATAGATAAACGCCATTTTGATTTTTCTCGCTTGCGATTGTGCCCAGATCTGCATAGGCCAAAGTGATCGAAAGATATTTCACAGGGAAATACGCGATGTATACGTCCTTCCAATCGCTCGTCTTGCTTAGGGCATTTCCGAGAGGGCCGTAACCAGGAACATTACCCGGGGCGACAACCTGGTAATGTGGCATAAAGCGATATTCTCCACCAACCACAAGGTTGTTATTCAGCCAATAACCAACGGCGAATTCCGGCTCAATGTGATACCCAGTCTTCGGACCATTAGGCCCGACGCCGCCAAACCCAAGCAGGCCGTTTTGTATCGCGTTCGTCGCGTCGAGCGTTGCCGTAACCATCGTGTAATGGCCAAACAATCCATTCAACCACACTTTGGTCGCGGCAATATAATATTCGCTGCCCGAAGGCCGGGTTCCGATTGCCCTGGTAAAACTCGAATTTTCGTTATGGTGATACTCATAGCCCACGGAAATTTGTGGAATTAGCGTGCCCTGATCATAGATCGCATTGCCGTAAAGCCGGACTTTAATGCCAATTATATCCTGATTGATATTTACATTGTCGAGCCGCAAGGCATGCGGCAGCACGCTTTCTGGGGTGTTCGCGGGAGCCCCGAGGGCATTAAAAATCTTTCCGTCCAAAGTTGCGCCGGTTGATCCGAGTTGAAAACTTTGATGAGCGAATGACAGCTCTACGCGGTTGGATAGAGCAAATAAGCCGCCATAGGTGGCAAGCTGGTAGTTACGCAAAAATACATGCGTGTAGAACGCCGTACCGCCAACCTGATCTTTAGTCGTGTACCCGCCGATCAATGCCCAAGGCACAATCCCCCCACCGGCAGCGCCACCAACGGCCGTGACGGCGCCAGTCGTGACCAGGCCGCCCATATCGAACATATGGGCCGTCAAATTCGGCGCGGGCTCCGCAGCGACCATCTGCGCCCTGGCTGAAGAGCCGGCGAAAGACGCAACGGCGAGGACAGAAATTCCATATATCCGCGCGTATTCCGTGATATTTTTTTTGAGAGATGCCCGTGCTTTTTTCATTAAGCCTCCGAATAATCATTATCAGTTACGAATTTCACACAACAATCATCGCGGCTGATCCCAGATCAGTATCGCTGACGAACCAAAAACTTTTTGGTTCCACATTGAAAAATGAACGAAGACAGATTTTTTAACGGGACATAATGTGTATTCCTGTTCAAGGCTCGTGTTGTGCGATGCTAACAGCCTATCTACGAGAGGGGGCGCCACTTAGATGCAGCGCCCCATAGTTAAATTTTACACTGGCGCACTTGATATGCTTTTTAATTCTTTGAGCGGCTGGTGTCTTTTTTGATAACGCGGCTTTATTCAGCTTGGCAGGTGTTGTTTTTCGATTTTACAAATGCGATCTCTACTGTCGCAAGGCGAATGCCGAGTTTGGTAATGATTGAGTGATCCAACGCCACGCTATTTGCCTCGCGGAACCTCCAATCATCAATTTTGACAACAACCTGACGACCCCCGATCGGCAGCTTCTGATGAAATACCAGATGCCACGCATTGCCCGCTTGCTCACCATCGGCGGTCCCGATGACATCGGCAGCGGTTCCCGTCCAATCGCCATGACTGGATTCAACGAAATGCCAGGTTCGATTTTTTGGCTTGTCCCGGCTTTCCTGCAAGTATGTGATATGCTCAACCAGAGTAACGGCCCGTGCTGACGGATTCCAGGTGCCGATCTCACAAACATGAAACTGGGATTGGAGATTATTGAAGCGATCGATAACGGCGCCATACCCATCCACCGCGCCAACCATCCAGTTATCAGGCGCCATGGAGGGATGACCGTTCACGAATTGGCTTACGGTCATAGAACTGCAACCTGTAAGCGCAAGCCCAAACAACAATGTTAACCTAAAACCAAGCAATTTTTGTCCCTTTTTGCCGATGAGAATGAGCCATATGCCCGCAATTGCGGCGCCACACGCCGCACGGCAGCGCTGATGCCCGCCTTAAACGGAAAAATATATTCAATAACAACGCTATAGAAAAAAACTCCCGCATGCTTGGCCATGTTGACGGTAACGACTATCCGCAGTTACGTAAGCGCGCTGAGGTTGGATGCATGTATCCCGTCGTTTGCAGGTTTTTTTTCGCTGACAGGACCGCATCCCGGCGCGTCAGATTGACTGGTACGAGATGTTATGAGTTAATCTGTAGGTTGATCGCATTCATTAGGCAAAATATCCGAATGAGACTGAGATCAATCAGGCTTTTGATTGACGTTTGCACGGGGGGGAGAATTTTCGTGACGCTCGCAAGCGCGAATCATCAGGCCGCTATCGATCGCGCCGAGCTGTTGGCTTGCCTGCACAGGGTCACCCGGGGAGACCGGCTGGCTCTTGAGGAGATCTATCGCCGGACCAATGTGAAACTATTCAGCCTTTGCGCGCGTATCTTGGTGGATCGCGCGGAAGCAGAGGATGTGTTGCAGGAGGTCTATATCACTGTGTGGAACAAGGCTGACCAGTTTGACGAGGCACGCGGACTAAGCCCCATGACCTGGCTGTTGACCATTGCCCGTAACCGATCGTTCGACCGGCTGAGGTCGCGGCGGCAGTATCACGGCGCATTGGATGAGGCCGTGGAGGTCGCTGATACGGCGCCTCTGGCTGATATTGCCTTGGCTTCGCTTGAGAGCGCCCAACGTCTCAATGCCTGCCTGGATGGCCTCGACGGCCGGACTGCGCAGGCCATTCGCGCGGCATTCTTCGGTGGCCAAACTTATGAATGTCTCGCAACAGCCGCCGGCACGCCGCTGGGGTCCATGAAAAGTCTGATCCGCCGCGGGTTGATGCGGCTGAAAGCCTGCCTCGGATCATGAGCGTCCCTGAAATTGATCCTCCCGATGATGACATTGAGATGCTCGCTGCGGAGTTTTTTCTGCGCCTCCTGAATGCCGGCGAGATCACCAAGCTTAACGCTTTGCGCACACATAACAGGCAGTTTGATGAAGCTGTGCAGGCATGGGAAATGAGATTAATGCCGCTCGCCGAGGTGCTGGCGCCGGTGCAGCCAGGTGCGCGCGTCTGGCCGGCGATTACCGCGGCCATAGCCTCTGCTGAAACTACAAAGCCGCGTTTAGGTTTATGGGATAATCTGAAATTCTGGCGATATTTCGGCTTGAGCGCGGGCGCGTTTGGAACCGTATTCGCCGCTGCCATGATCGTTGCCGTTTTTTTGCGCGCGCCGCCGCCCCTTCCCATCGCGACCGCCAGTCTTGTCACTGAGCATGCTGGCCTTTTTGTCGCAACCGCGGAGAAAAAGAATGGTGGTATATTGCTGGTCGTCAGCCCTTCCCAGGTGAGTGTGCCGCAACATAAATCCGCCGAGCTTTGGCTGTTAACGCCTGGCAATCAACCCGAGCCGTTGGGATTATTGGCGAGCAATCGTTCCGTTGCCGTAAATCTATCGGCCAATCGGCTTCACGGCAGCATCAGCAATGTAACGCTGGCCGTCTCGATTGAACCGGCCGGCGGATCGCCAACAGGGCTTCCGACAGGACCGGTTATCGCCGTCGCGAAATTTGTGCCGATTTGAACATTTAATTTGCATCCGCGTGCGCACGCGGTTCGTAGCTCCGGTATTCTTCACCTTATGAAGAAGAAAAAATTCAGGAGTTAAAAATGAAGTTTCGAATTTCACAAATTTGTCTAACGGCCGCAATGCTGGCTGGCCTTCCGGCAGCAGGATTTGCACAATCAGCAATGTCATCATCGATGAGCGGTGCGTCCATGATGCCGGCCGCCGATCCCATGGTGGGAGGTTCCGCGATGTACCCGACAAGGAATATCATTGCGAACGCTATTAATTCCAAAGATCACACCACGCTGGTCGCCGCGGTAAAAGCTGCCGGACTGGTGCCAACCCTGGAAGGACCCGGCCCATTTACGGTCTTTGCACCCACCAACGAAGCGTTTGATGCGTTGCCGGCCAACACCGTCTCCACACTGCTCAAGCCCGAGAACAAAGCGGAGCTGACGAAAATTCTGACCTATCATGTGGTGGCCGGAAAATACGAAACGGCGGACCTGAAAGCGCTGATTCTGAAGGATGGCGGAAAGGCCAGTTTGAAAACAGTTGCTGGGCCAGAACTTAGTTTCACCCTGTCCAACGGAATGGTTCAGGTTACTGACGACAAAGGAGATACCGCCAATATAACGGTCGCCGACGTCAATCAGTCAAATGGCGTCATCCAGGTCGTCGATAAAGTTCTTATGCCGTAATATCGATTGCGATGACTTCGGATTGACCTCTTTTGCGGGTCAATCTGAAGTCTAAGTCCGCCGCCAGACGTTGCACGCGGTTCGCACTTTTCTATGATGCCACAGGCGCCATTCCACCTGCGGCCAAAAATAAATCCGGCCGGTAAAGGCTTGCCGCGTTGTCCAAGCTGCCTGGAGGGGCTTTTTGCCAACGCAGCATCTGCTGGGCAAACCAGTTGGCCAGCACCCCGTCAGGGTACTGCTGGGTAAACAGGGGCCCTCCCGTTTCCGGGTTGAGCGCGGTGGCGATCAGCTCCGCCGGCAGGTTTAGGTATTCAGGCTGCGCCAGCAAAGCCGCCAGGGCGTCGCGCTTGTCCATGGCGGCGCAGAGCGCCCCGGCTTTGCGCAGCGTCTTTAGCATGGCGGCGACCCCGGCCGGGTCGCGCGCCACCAGATCCGCCCGCAGCGCCAGGCATTTTTCCGGATGGTCCCGCCAGATGTCGCGCGAACGCACGGCCATGAATCCCAGCCCGGCATGTGCCGCCACCTGGCCCCAAGGCGCCCCCGCGCAAAACCCGCTGATCGCGCCAGCCGCCAGGCTGCTGACCATTTCCGCAGGCGGCAGCACGGTAATTTCCACATCCTGGTCAGGGTTCACGCCCGCCCCCGCCAGCCAATGGCGCAGCAGCAGGTCGTGCGTGGAGAAACTATGCACCACCGCGAGGCGCACCCGTCTCCCGGCGATCACCCCCGCGATGCCGTGGCTTAAAAAATCATCACGCAGAGGAGAGGCGAGCGTGACCGCATTGCCGTTGACACTCAGGTTCATCGGCACCACCAACTCAGTTTTGCGCCCGCGCAAGCCCGCCGTACAGGCCATGGCGAGCGGCGGCAGCATGACCGCGCCATCCAGCAGCCCGTAGCTCAATTTGTCGGCTATATTCGCCCAGGAAGGCTCAACCGAAAGGCTGACCCGCACGCCGTTGATCGCGAACATTTCCTCGTGGTCCGCCAGAATCACCGGCGCGGCGTCGCAGAGCCGCAGCAGTCCCAGCCGGATTGTCTCAGCCATCATGATGCCTCCGTTTTGCGCCCGCGCAGCAGCGCCGCGGCAATGTCCGTGATTTTTTTCTGCTGGTCCATGGCCCGGCGTTGCAGGAAGCGGTGCGCGGCCGGCTCGCTCATTTTATCCTCGGCCATCAGCAGGCGCTTGGCTGCGTCGATTATCTGGCGGGCCTCGATCTGCTCGCGCGCCTCGGCCAGCTTTTCCTGCAGGCCGCGCATGCGCTGGAACACGGCCATGGCGGTGCGCAAAATGGGCTTGATCGCGGGCAAGGTAACGCCACCGACATGGTAGGAGCTGACCCCGGCGGCAATGGCTTCCTCCATGAACTGCGGGTCGTCATCGTCAATGAACATCAGCACCGGCACCATTTGCTGCGCGTTCAGCGCGCGTACCGAATCCAGCCCGTCGCGGTCTGGCCGGGCCATGTCGACGATGACCACATCCGGGCAGGCGCGGCGCACGGCGTCCAGCAGATTCTCGCCAGGACGGGCAAGAATGATCGAAAAAGCATCATCCTGCACCTTGAGCTGGGCAGAAAGCGCCCTGGCGTGTGTGCCATCGCAATCGGCCACCAATATTTTCATGGGAGTGCTGCCATCATGCGGCAGATATCAGCAATTACCGGGCCAGAATTTCGCAGGCTGCAAACTGAACCGCACTGATGAAATCCATCAATACCCTATGGCGAGGCCTGGGGGATTTGTGAACCTCGGAGAGGCGCAGTTAAGAACAGCAGATCGCAGCCCCCTGATTTTATGCCGCGCTGGCGCGCAGGCAGTCGCGCACGCAATCCAAATCTCCCAGGATGCGGCGCGCGTGTTCGATCAGCGCCTCGGCCGACTGGCTTAGATTGCCTGTCTCGGCAACGGAGAGCAACTGTCCCCCGTCAGCGCCCATGAGACAAACTTGGTATCTTGAATAAAGGAGGATTTCTGGCTCATCGTAGCGACGAAGGAGCGTAGATGAGCCAGAAATCCTCGACTTCAAAACCGCCTGCCGAGGCGGTGGTGCGTGAGATTCGCCGCGCGACGCGGCGGCATTATTCGGCGGAAGATAAAATCCGCATTGTGCTGGAGGGGCTGCGCGGTGAGCACAGCATCTCCGAGCTATGCCGGCGCGAGGGCATTGCCGAAAGTATGGTAACTGCCCAGCTACTCTGCCCGGCTTTCAGGCGACCCGGATGTTTTGAGCGAGTCGATCTGGGCACTGCGTCAACACTTCGATGAGTTTCCAACCC
>NZ_JABEVC010000127.1 GCF_013044125.1 Acidocella sp.
GATTGCGGCGGCGGGGCGGGAGCTGGGGCTGATCTGCCCGCAGGCGCAAGGGGCCGAGGCGAGCTGGGCGGGCGACATTAGCGTGCTGGCGGCGCCGGATTTGTTGAGCCTGATCAATCATTTCCGGGGCACGCAGCAGTTGGCGGCACCGCCCGCCGGGCTGCTGGGCGGCGGCGGCAAGGCGCTGGACATGGCCGATGTGCGCGGCATGGAGACGGCGCGCCGCGCGCTGGAGGTGGCGGCGGCGGGCGGGCACAACATGCTGATGATCGGACCACCGGGGGCGGGGAAATCCATGCTGGCGGCGCGGCTGCCGGGGCTGCTGCCCGACCTCACCCCGCGCGAGGCGCTGGAGGTGAGCATGGTGCATTCAGTGGCCGGGATGCTGGATGGGGGACGGCTTGTTACCCGGCCGCCGTTCCGCGAGCCGCACCATTCCGCCAGCATGGCCGCGGTGGCCGGCGGCGGCAACCGGGCGAGGCCGGGAGAGGTTTCGCTGGCGCACCGGGGCGTTCTGTTCATGGACGAGATGCCGGAATTCCCCCGCGCCACGCTGGAGGCTTTGCGCCAGCCGATGGAGGCGGGGCATACCACGGTCTCACGCGCGGCGGCGCATATTACGTATCCGGCACGGTTTCAGTTGATCGGCGCGATGAACCCTTGCCGTTGCGGGTATCTGGGCGATGGTGCGCGCGAATGCGGGCGGGCGCCGCGCTGCGGCGAGGATTATCAGACGAAATTAAGCGGGCCGTTGCTGGACCGGATCGACATTATTATTGAAATTGCGCCGCTGACGCCGAAGGAATTGTCCTGGGCGCCGGTGGGGGAGGCGAGTGTTGTGGTGGCGGCGCGGGTGGCCGCCGCGCGCGCGCGCCAGCGCGAACGTTACGGTGAGAACGGGGCCACCACCAATGCCGAGGCGCTGGGGGATTTGATCCGGCTTTCAGGCGAGGCGAAGACGTTTCTGGAAATGGCGGCGGCGAAGCTGCGGCTCTCCGCGCGCGGGTATACGCGCAGCATGCGGGTGGGGCGCACGATCGCGGATCTGGCGGGGACAGAAGAGGTGCAGAGGGGGCATATCGCCGAGGCGCTGGCCTACCGGCACCGCATGCCGGGGCGGGCGATGGTGGCGCAGGGGGGCTGAACATGCCGGTGAATTTTGTTTGTCCGGGCGTGGGCGCGCCAGATGCGACCCCGTAACAGTCTGACTTGACAAGCGCCTATGCAATAGGGTCTGATAATAAACAGATAACTAATCTAACAAGGTTTCGCTGTCGTGCGGCTGTGGCCGTATTCGCCGGTTATCAGGACCCCACCGCCGAGACCGACACGGGCCATAGAGACGGACACAGACCATGGAAGAAACGGCCCATTATTGGGTTTTTTTGGTCTACACCGTTGCCGTGACCGGTTTGGTGGCGGGGATGATCGGCGTGTCCTATTTCCTTGGGCAGCGGCATATGAAGCCGGCGACCCGCCAGCCGTTCGAGTCGGGGATCGTTACGGTTGGGTACGCGCGGTTCCGGCTGCCGGTTCAGTTCTACCTGATCGCGATGTTTTTCGTGATCTTCGATCTTGAGGCGGCGTTTCTGTACGCATGGGCCACCGCGGTGCGGGCTGCGGGGTGGACCGGTTATATCGTGATGCTTGTCTTCATTGTCACACTGCTCGCGGCGCTCGTTTATCTCTGGCGCGCCGGCGCGCTCAACTGGGGGCCGCGGACACGCCAGCTCTCCAAGCAAAGGCCAGGTTGACGCCATGCGCTTCTCTTTCACTAAAGCAGAGCCTGGCACCAAAGCAGAGCCCGGACGGCAGGTTTCAACCACGGCGCCGCTGCTGCGCGGCGCGCCGCCCGAGGCCGGAACCTTTACCGAGGCGGTGCGGCGCAATCTGGCGCTCACCCGGCTTGAGGACATGGTGGCCTGGGGCCAGAAAAACTCGGTCTGGCCGTTCAACTTCGGGCTTTCGTGCTGCTATGTCGAGATGGCGACCGCTTTTACGAGCAAGTTTGACATCGCGCGCTTCGGCTCCGAGGTGCTGCGCGCCACGCCACGCGAGGCGGACCTGATCGTTATTTCCGGCACCGTGTTCGCGAAGATGGCGCCGGTGATAAAATATCTGTACGACCAGATGCTGGAGCCGCGCTGGGTGATCTCGATGGGCGCGTGCGCCAACTCAGGCGGCATGTATGATATTTACGCCGTGGTGCAGGGCGCTGACAGTTTTCTCCCCGTGGATGTTTATGTGCCGGGCTGCCCGCCGCGCCCGGATGCGCTGCTGGAGGGGCTGATGCTGCTGCAACGCTCCATCGGCACCGACCGGCGGCCGCTGAGCTGGGTGGTGGGGCCGCAGGGGGTGGAGAAGCTGGAGCGCCCCAGCATGCGCGACCTCAAGCGCGAGGCGCGCCAGGCGGCGACGGATCTGCCCACACCGGACCACGTATAGGGAGGGCGGGATGTTGAGCTCAGCCGGCAGCATCCCCCTCACGGACGGCGAACAGACGATTTTGCGCGAGTTGAACCGGCGCTTCGGGCCGGAGGCGAGCCTTGTGCAGCAGACCAGCGACCAGATACCGACCTTCTGGGTGGCGCGCGAGATAGCACACGGCGTGCTCAGCCATTTGCGGCGTGGCGCGGAGCGGCCGTTTCGCGTCCTCTACGACCTGACCGCCGTGGATGAGCGGTTGCGCGTGCACCGGCAGGGGCTGCCACCGGCTGATTTCACGGTGGTCTACCACCTGATGTCCTTCGAGCGGAACGAGGATGTCCGAATCAAGGTGGCGCTGAGGGAGGGGGCGCTCGAACTGCCGAGCGCGGCGGATATATGGCCCAACGCGAACTGGTATGAGCGCGAGGTATGGGATTTGTTCGGTGTCAGTTTTAGCGGGCATCCGCACCTGCGCCGCATTCTGACACCGCCGACCTGGACCGGGCATCCGCTGCGCAAGGACCATGTGGCGCGGGGGACCGAGATGGACCCCTATGTGCTGACCGAGGAGCGCGAGGCCGCCGAGCAGGAGGCTTTGCGCTTCCGCCCGGAGGAATGGGGCATGAAGCGCCACAGCGAATCCGCCGATTTCATGTTCCTCAACCTTGGCCCCAACCATCCGAGCGTGCATGGCGTGTTCCGCATCATCCTCCAGCTTGAGGGGGAAGAGATCGTCGACGCGGTGCCCGAGATCGGCTTTCATCATCGCGGCGCCGAGAAGATGGGCGAGCGGCAGACCTGGCACACCTATATCCCCTATACCGACCGCATCGACTATCTCGGCGGGGTGATGAATAATTTTCCGTATGTGATGGCGGTCGAGAAACTGGCCGGAATCACCGTGCCGCCGCGCGCGCAGATGATCAGGATCATGCTCGCGGAACTGTTCCGCATGGCGAGCCATCTCGTTTTTTATGGAACCATGTCGCAGGATGTCGGCCAGCTTTCGCCGGTGTTTTATATGTTCGCTGACCGCGAGCGGGTTTTTCAGATCATCGAGGCCATCTGCGGGTTTCGGATGCATCCCGCCTGGTTCCGCATCGGCGGGGTGGCGGCTGATCTGCCCCAGGGGTGGGACAGGATGATCCGCGACTATCTGGACTACCAGCCCAAGCGCCTCGACGAATACGAGAAGCTCGTGATGCAGAACCGCATCTTCAAGGCGCGCACGGTTGGGGTCGGGGCGTATACGCTGGAGGAGGCGTATGACTGGGGGGTTACCGGCCCTGGCCTGCGCGCCTGCGGTCTGGCCTGGGACTATCGCAAGCAGCGCCCCTATTCGGGGTATGACCAGCTCGATTTTGAAATTCCTACCTGCAACAATGGCGATTGTTACGACCGCGTGGTTATCCATATCGAGGAGATGCGCCAGAGCCTGCGCATTATCCGCCAATGCCTGGAGAACATGCCGCCCGGCCCCATCCGCGCGGCGCACAAGCTCTCGACGCCGCCGCCCAAGGAGCGGACGATGCATGACATCGAAACCCTGATCACCCATTTTCTCAATGTGAGCTGGGGGCCGGTGCTGCCGCCGGGCGAGGCGATGGTCAGCATCGAGGCGACCAAGGGGATCAACGGTTATTATCTCACCGCCGACGGGAACAGCATGTCCTATCGCACGCGTATCCGCACGCCTTCGTTTCCACATCTGCAGATGATCCCGCTCATCAGCCGGGGCGCGTATGTCGCCGATCTGATCGCGATCATCGGCAGCATTGATTTCGTGATGGCCGATGTCGACCGCTGAACAAGACCGCAAGGATGCGCCGCTGGAGGCGGGGCTGCGCCAGGAGATCGCGGCCCTCGCGCAACACGCCGGACATAAGCGCGCGGCCGGCACCGATGCGCTGAAGCTGGTGCAGAAACGCTTTGGCTATGTCTCGGATCGGCATCTTGCCGAGGTGGCGGCGCTGCTGGAGATGACCCCGGCGGAGCTTGATAGTGTCGCCACCTTCTACAACCTGATCTTCCGCCGCCCGGTCGGGCGCCATGTCATCCTGTTGTGCGACAGCGTCGCGTGCTGGGTGATGGGCGCCACCGCTGCCCGCGCCCAGCTTCATGAACGCTTGGGCATCAATCCGGGCGAGACGACGGCGGACGGCCGCTTCACGCTGCTGCCGATCGTCTGCCTGGGCCATTGCGACCACGCGCCGGCGATGATGATTGACGAGGACCAATACGGTGATCTCGATCCGGCGGGGCTCGACGCCATCCTCGAAGGCTACAAGTGAGGACGATGATGGAAAAACAACTCACCGCGCCGCTTACCGCCATGATCCAGCCCGGCGGCATGCCCCTTGATGTGACCGGCTATGAGCATGCCGGCGGTTACCAGGCGTTGCGCAAGGCGCTGGCCATGACTCCGGAGGCGATTATCGCCGAGGTCAAGCGCTCGAAACTACGCGGGCGGGGCGGCGGCGGGTTTCCGACCGGGCGCAAATGGGAGGCGGTGCCGGCCGGCCCCGGCGCGCCGCGCCAGCGCTATCTCGTGGTCAACGCCGACGAAATGGAGCCGTGCAGCTTCAAGGACCGGCTCCTGCTTGAACGCACGCCGCACCAGATGATCGAGGCCGTCATCATCAGCGCCTTCGCGATCCAGGCTGATATTGCCTATATTTTTGTGCGCGCTGAATATGTGCTGGCGATCCAGCGGCTGACCCGCGCGGCCGCCGAGGCGCAAAGCCGTGGCTATCTCGGCGCCAACATACTGGGTTCAGGTTTCGCCCTCACCATCCATGTGCATGCGAGCGGCGGGCGCTATATCTGCGGCGAGTCCAGCGCGCTGCTGACCGCGCTGGAGGGCCGCCGCCCGCTGCCGCGCTCCAGGCCGCCGCGCTCGGCGATGAGCGGACTTTGGGGCAAACCAAGCGTGGTCAACAATGTTGAGACATTGTGCAATGTTCCACACATCATCGAGCGTGGCGCTGACTGGTTTCTCAGCCTCAGCCGCTGTGCCGACGGCGGCACCAAGCTTTATGGCATGAGCGGGCGGGTGAAGCGGCCGGGCCTGTGGGAGTTGCCGCTCGGCACCGCGCTCATCGAAATTCTTGAGGAGCACGCAGGTGGGATGCAGCCCGGTTATGAATGCCGGGCGGTGCTGCCGGGCGGTGGTTCCACTGCTTTTGTCATGCGCGATGATTTTGATGTCGCGATGGATTTCACCTCGATGCGCAAGGTGGGCAGTTCGGTTGGAACCGGCAACATTCTGGCGCTCGATGACCGGCGCTGCCCGGTTGGGATGCTGCACAACCTGGAGCATTTCTTCGCGCAGGAATCCTGCGGCTGGTGCACGCCCTGCCGGGATGGCCTGCCCTGGGTGGAGCGGATTCTGGCGGCGATCGAGGCGGGCGAGGGTGAGGCCGGGGATCTCGATACGCTGGCCCACCATGTCAGCTTCCTGCACTCAGACTCCACCTTCTGCGACCTCGCCCCCGGCGCGATGGCGCCGCTGGGCAGCGCGCTCAAGCATTTTCGCGCGGAGTTCGAGCAGCATATCCGGGAGAAACGCTGCCCCTGGCACGATACCGCGGAGGGCTGGGCATGACGAAGTTCATTGTCGACGGCGAAGAATATAGCGCAAAGCCGGATGAGAATTTGCTGCAGGCGTGCCTCGGCGCGGGGCTCGATCTGCCGTATTTCTGCTGGCATCCGGCGCTTGGCTCGGTGGGCGCGTGCCGCCAATGCGCGGTGAGGCAATACGCCAACGAGGAGGACAAGACCGGGAAGCTGGTAATGGCCTGCATGACACCCGTGGCCGAAGGGGCACGTTTCTCGGTTGCCGACCCGGAGGCGGCGGCGTTGCGGGCCAGCGTGATCGAGTGGCTGATGATCAACCATCCGCATGATTGCCCGGTTTGCGAGGAGGGCGGCGAGTGCCACCTGCAGGACATGACGATGATGACCGGGCACACCACCCGGCGCTACCGCTTTACCAAGCGCACGCACCGCAACCAGGATCTCGGGCCGTTCATCAAGCATGAAATGAACCGTTGCATCGGCTGCTATCGCTGCACGCGCTTCTATCGCGACTATGCGGGCGGGCGCGATCTCGACGTATTCGCCGCGCATGACCATGTGTATTTCGGCCGCCATGCCGACGGCACGCTGGAGAGCGAATTCAGCGGCAATCTGGTTGAGGTCTGCCCGACCGGGGTGTTCACCGACAAGACCTTCTCGGCGCATTACGCGCGCAAATGGGATATGCGGGGGGCGCCGTCGGTCTGTACGCATTGCGGGCTGGGCTGCAACACCACGGTGAACGAGCGCGCGGGCAAGCTGCGGCGCATCCTCAACCGCTACAACGGGGCGGTGAACGGCTATTTCCTGTGCGACCGGGGGCGCTTTGGCTACGGCTTCGTGAATGCGCCCGAGCGGATTCGCACGCCGCGCGCGCGGGGGGCGGATGGGGCGCAGCTTGCCGTGAGCCGCGCGGAGGCAATTGCCCGCTTTGCCGCGCTGCTTGGCGCCGGGGGGCGGGTTGTGGGCATCGGCTCGCCACGCGCCTCGCTGGAGGCTAATTTCGCGCTGCGCGCCCTGGTGGGGCATGAGAATTTCTATCCCGGCGTGAGCACGCGCGAGGGCGCCTTGCTGCGGTTGATTAGCGATATTCTGGGCGCGGGCGCGGCGCATGCGCCCTCCATCCGCGATGTGGAGCGGGCGGATGCGGCGCTGCTGCTTGGTTCGGATTTGCCCAACGCCGCGCCGCGCGCCGCGCTCGCGCTGCGCCAGGCGGTGCGGGAGGCAGGGTTCGCACCCTCCGCGAAGGTGGAGATCGCGCCTTGGCATGACGCCGCCGTGCGCACCTACGCGGGAGATGTGCGCAACCCGCTCTTTATCGCGACGCCGGCGCCGACCCGGCTTGATGACATCGCGCTTGATACCTTGCGCGCCGCCCCGGCTGACATTGCGCGGCTGGGTTTCGCGGTGGCGGCCTGCATTGATCCCGCGGCGCCGGCAGTGGCGGGCCTGTCCGCTGATCTGGCCGCGCGGGCATCCGAGATCGCGCAGGCGCTGCTGGCGGCTAAGCGCCCGCTGGTTGTCTCGGGCGTGGAGGCCGGCGAGGAAAGCGTGATCCAGGCCGCCGCCAACATCGCAGGCGCGCTGCGGGCGCGCGGCAAGTCCGGCGCGCTGCTGCTGAACGTGCCTGAATGCAACAGCCTGGGCCTGGCGCTGATGACGCAGGACCGGCCGGGGTTCGAGGCGGCGCTTGCCGAGCCGCCGGCGCTGGTGATCGTGCTTGAGAACGACCTTTTCCGCCGCGCGGAGAGCATGGCGCTGGATGCGGCACTTGCCGCCACGCGCCTGGTGGTGCTCGACCATAGCGAGGGGCCGGTATCGCATCGCGCGGCGCTGGTGCTGCCGGCGGCGAGTTTCGCCGAATGCGGCGGCACGCTGGTGAGCACCGAGGGGCGGGCGCAGCGCTTCTACCCGCCGATCCTCGCGCAGGGCGATGTGCGCGAGGCATGGCGCTGGCTGGGCGAGGCCGGACGCGCCGCCGGGCGCGATGGCTGCGGCTGGGACACGGAGGACGGCATTGTTGGCGCGCTCGCCAGCGCCCTGCCCTGCTTCGCGGCGGTGCCGCGCGCCGCGCCGCTGGAGACATTCCGCATCGCGGGAAACCGGATCAGCAGCGAGCCGCACCGCTTCTCCGGCCGCACGGCGATGCACGCGGCCCAGAACGTGCGCGAGCCCAAGCCGCCAGTGAGCGCGGATTCACCCTTCAGCGCCACCATGGAAGGCTATTACGGCAAGATGCCGCCAGCATTGCTGCCGTTCACCTGGGCGCCGGGCTGGAATTCGGCGCAGGCGATCAACAAGTTCCAGGCTGAGATCGGCGGCGCGCTGAAGGGCGGCGACCCTGGCGTGCGGCTGCTGGAAGCGCAGGCAGAGGTGGCGCTGGGCTATTACACCAACATTCCCGGACCCTTCGCGCCGCGCCCGGGGATGTGGCGCGCGGTGATGCTGCCCCGCGTGTTTGGCGACGAGGAGCAAAGCGCGCGCGCCGCACCGGTCCGCGAGCGCATGGCGCCGCCCGCGCTCGTGCTCAATGAGGAAGATGCGGCATCGATCGGCGCGGCATCCGGCGAAATGCTCGCCTGCGAGCTGGGCGGTGAAATCCAGCACCTTGCGCTTGAAATTCAACCCGGCCTGCCGCGCGGGGTGGCGGGGGTCGCGGGGCTTGCGGCGAGCGCCCACGCGCTGCCGGGCTGGGTCCGCATCACCACGGCCGGAGCGGGGGCATCA
>NZ_JABEVC010000128.1 GCF_013044125.1 Acidocella sp.
CCCCCGCCCGGCTATAACGCGCCACTCTCGCGACAGGGCCCGGCCCCGCCGCGCACTCTATTTTTGACGACACCAGATTGGACCTAGACCCATGTTCGCAGTCATCCGCACCGGCGGCAAGCAATACCGCGTCACCCCGGACGCCGTATTAAAAGTTGAGAAGCTCGAGGCGGAAGCTGGCAGCACCGTCACCTTCACGGATGTTCTGGCCGTAGGCGGCGAGGGTGCGTTGAAGCTTGGCGCCCCGAACCTGGCTGGCGCCTCCGTCACCGCGACTGTCATCGCCCAAGACCGTCTGGCCAAAGTCATCATCTTCAAAAAGCGCCGCCGGCAGAACAGCCGCCGCAAGAACGGCCACCGCCAGTGCGTCACCGTTCTGCGCGTCTCCGCCATTAACGCGGCTTAAGGAGCACTCAAATGGCACATAAAAAAGCAGGCGGCTCATCGCGTAACGGCCGCGATACCGCGGGCCGCCGCCTTGGCGTCAAAAAATCCGGCGGGCAGGACGTGGTTGCCGGCAACATCATCATCCGCCAGCGCGGCACCAAGGTGAAGCCTGGCATCAATGTTGGTCTCGGCCGCGATCATACGATCTTTGCCCTCGCTGATGGCAAAGTCCTGTTCGAGCGCAAATCCGATGACCGCGTGCATGTATCCGTGACTCCGGTTAAACTCGCCGCCGAATAATCCGGCCGCGCAATCCTTCGAAGAAGGCCGGCACCAGCCGGCCTTTTTTGTTTTAGCAGATCGAAAAAATGAAATTCCTCGACCAGGCGAAAATCTACCTCAAATCCGGCGACGGCGGTGACGGCGTCACAGCCTTCCGGCGCGAGAAATTCATCCAGCTCGGCGGCCCTGACGGCGGTGACGGCGGCCGTGGCGGCGACATCGTGTTCGAGGCGGTCGAGAACCTCAACACCCTGATCGACTTCCGCTACACCCAGCATTTCCGCGCCCGCAAGGGCGGCAACGGCTCCGGCGCGGACCGTACCGGCGCCGGCGCGCCCACCCTGCGCATCAAAGTCCCCATCGGCACGCAAATTTTCGCCGATGACAAGGAGACCCTCCTGGCGGACATGGACGCGCCCGGCAAAACCATCACCCTGCTGCGCGGCGGCGACGGCGGCTTCGGCAACGCGCGCTTCAAAACCTCCACCAACCGCGCGCCCCGCCGCGCCGACAAAGGCTGGCCCGGCGAGGAACGCTGGGTCTGGCTGCGCCTCAAACTCATCGCCGATGTCGGTCTCGTCGGCCAGCCCAACGCCGGCAAATCCACCTTTCTCTCCGTGGTCTCCGGCGCGCACCCCAAAATCGCTGACTATCCCTTCACCACCCTGCACCCGCAGCTTGGCGTCGTGCGCCTTTCCATGTCCGAGGAATTCGTCATCGCTGACATCCCCGGCCTCATCGAGGGCGCGCACGAAGGCACCGGCCTTGGCACCCGCTTCCTCGGCCATGTCGAGCGCTGCGCCGTGCTGGTCCACCTCATCGATGGCGCCGCCGGCAATTGTGTCGACGCCTGGCGCACCGTGCGCCACGAACTCGCCGAATACGGCGGCGGCCTCGCGGAAAAGCCCGAAATCATCGTCCTCAACAAGGCTGACGCCATGTCGCCCCGCGAAATCTCCTCGCGCCGCGCCGCCCTCGCCAAGGCATCGGGCGCCACCGTCATGGTCGCCTCCGGGGTCTCCGGCCAGGGCATCCCCGAGGTGCTGCGCGCCCTGCAAAACATCATCACGGAATCACGAAAAAAATGATCCCATCGCTGACCGCCGCCCGCCGCATCGTGGTGAAAATCGGCAGCGCCCTCATCGTCGACCCCTCAACCGCCGCCCCGCGCACCAACTGGCTCAACAGCGTCACGGCCGACATTGCTGCCCTCGCCGCCCGTGGCGCTGAAGTTATCGTCGTCTCATCAGGCGCCATCTCGCTCGCCCGGCAAAAACTCAACCTCACCGCGCCCAAGCTCCGCCTTGAGGAAAAACAAGCCGCCGCCGCTGTCGGCCAGATCCGCCTCGCCCAAGCCTGGTCGGACTCCCTTTCGGCCCAAAACCTCACCGCCGCCCAGCTCCTGCTCACCTTGGAAGACACCGAGGACCGCCGCCGCTACCTCAACGCGCGCGCCACCCTCAGCACCCTCCTCGCCCTGCGCTGCATCCCCGTCATCAACGAGAACGACACCGTCGCCACCGCCGAAATCCGCTTCGGCGACAACGACCGTCTGGCCGCCCGCGTGGCTGAAATGGTCCAGGCAGACATCCTCATCCTCCTCTCCGATATTGACGGCCTCTACACCGCCGACCCGCGCAAAAACCCCGCCGCCGCCCACATCCCCGTGGTCGAGGTCATCACCCCTGAAATTGACGCCTGCGGCGGCGAACCCCCGCCCGGCTATTCCTCCGGCGGCATGCGCACCAAGCTGGCCGCCGCCCACATCGCCACGCAATCGGGCGTCGCCATGGCCATCGCCTTGGGCAACCCGCAGCACCCGCTCGCCGCCGTCGAATCCGGCGCCAAATGCACCTGGTTCCTCCCCGCGCCTGAAGGCCGGGGCGCGCGCAAAAACTGGATCGCCGGCCACCTCGCCCCGCAAGGCACGCTGGTGATCGACGACGGCGCCGCCCGCGCCCTGCGCAAAGGCTCCTCCCTGCTCCCCGCCGGAATCAAAACCGTCACCGGCTCCTTCGAGCGCGGCGACCCCGTGGAAATCCTTGATGCAACCGGCACCCGCATCGCCCGCGGCCTCGCCGCCTATTCCAGCACTGACTCCCAAACCCTGGCCGGCCACCGCTCCGAGGATTTCGAAGCCCTCCTGGGCTTTCGCGGCCGCGACGAGGCGGTGCATCGCGACGATCTGGTGTTGTTCTAAGGGGCTTCGCCCCTAACCCCAGCAGGGGGTTCCACCCCCTGCACCCCTGGCCGGGCCTGATGCCCGGACCCCATTAATTTAGGCTGTAGCCCAACAAAATCCGTCACCCCGGTTAAAAACCGGCATCTTCCTATCATTTTTCTGTTCAACACTTTTTTGGTCAAGAACAAAATATGAACTTGACAGCTCGACTCGAGTTCCTATATCGAATTCATCGTAGACACCCCCCAATGATGTTCGCCGCAATGTTGCGTCGCACATCATTGGGGCAAATTCTGGGATCGGAGTAATTAGTCTATGCCCAGAAATGAAAATGATACAGGAATGAGTAATGTCGTGGCCCTAAAAGCCATGAAAATACGGTGGATTTGATGCCTAATCACTCACCTTTAGCGATTGCGAATGAATTTCTAAAACGGCATAGCGGGACCGCAATCCCGGCCCAGATGCAGTTGCAAAAGCTTGTCTATATTGCCCATGGGTGGAACCTCGCCATAAACGGAGAACCCTTAGTCTCGGAAATGCCACAGGCATGGGATAACGGTCCCGTTTTTCGTAAAATTTGGAATCACATCCGGGATTTTGGCTTTGGATCTAAGACTAAGCTTTTAGAAGACCCGATTAATAATAAGCCCATCGAAGAAATACTCTCTGCGGAAGAGAGTGGTATTATCGACCATGTTTGGAATAAATACGGTCGATATAGTGGTTTAGAGTTATCCCGCATGACCCACGAGCAGAATACCCCGTGGACAAACACATATTTTACCCGGGGGCAAAACGCTTCGATCCCCAACGATGAAATTAGAGACCATTACATTCAGCTAGCAATGGCGGGCCGTGCAAGAGCCTGAACCTAAAATTTCTCTCGGCGACATTGATACCGCCCCGGTTACTTTCGGGGCTCCCCAAACGGAGAGCCCCGAACAGAACTATCCGGCTTTGTGGAGCAAATTTACGCAGGTTTCCGAAGAAAAAATCCAGTTGCAGGCCGAAGTAGAATCTTTACGACGGATTAATGCCACAAACGAAATTTTGAATGATTTGATAAAACCTTATGCTTTGAGAACCTTCGTGTTTATGTGTTCTTATTGTGGTTTTGTCGCCCTTGTTTTGGTCATTGGGCTTTGTGGTCACCTGTTACCGACAAGTGTTTTGCAAATTCTTGTAGGCAGTACGGCTGTAACTGTAATTGGGCTTGTCGGAATGGTCCTTTCAGGTATCTTTGTTGGGGCTCGGCAGAGACTCTAACCCCCGCCCTTGGTTGAACAATCCCCCGATCCGCGCTACACCCCGCCCGCCGGCACCCCTGGAGGCCGGCTTTTGTTGTTTATAGGAGCGTAAAACATGGCCAATTTCGAAACCATCGAAGCTGAGTCGCGTTCGCGTGCCGGCAAGGGGGTGGCGCGGGCGACGAGGCGTGCAGGTAAAGTACCTGCGGTAATTTACGGCGCGAAACAGGAACCCTCCCTGATCGCCCTCGACCCGCGCATCGTCATGCGCGAACTCAAGCGCGGCGGCTGGCGCTCGCGCCTGTATGAAATCACCCTGGATGGCCAGAACGTGCGCGCCCTGATGCGCGACGTGCAGTTCCACCCGGTCACCGATGCCCCCGAGCATGTGGATTTTCAGCGCCTCGCCTCGGGTGAGCGCGTGCGCGTCGGCGTGCATGTGGTCTTCCTGAACGAAGGCATCAGCCCCGGCATCAAGCGCGGCGGCGTGCTCAACGTCGTGCGCCACACCGTTGAAGTCGCCTGCGACCCAGACAACATCCCCGAGAAGTTCGAGGTTGATCTGGGCCCGCTGGAAATCAACGACACCATCCGCTGGCACAACCTCATCGGCGTGGGCGACGCTCGCCCGGTCATCACTGACCGTGACTTCGTCATCGCCACCATCGCCGCGCCGACCGTCTCGGCAGAGCAGCTGGCCGAAGACGCCGCCAAGGCAGCCGCCGCGGCAGCCGCTCCCGCCAAGGGCAAGGGTGGCAAGGCCGCTCCCAAGGCAGCCGCCGCGCCCGCCGCGCCCGCCAAAAAGAAGTAATTCTTTCCCCGCGCCATGTTTCTTTGGGTCGGTCTCGGCAACCCAGAGCCAGCCATGGCGCGGCAGCGGCACAACATCGGCTTCATGGCCCTCGATGTCATCGCGCGCCGCCATGGTTTCTCAGCCTGGCGGCAACGCTTTAAGGGCCTGGTGTGTGAGGGCGTGATCGGCGGGCATAAAATCCTGGCGCTCAAACCGATGACCTACATGAACCTCTCCGGTGAATCCGTGCAGGCCGCCGCCTCGTTCTTCAAAATCGCCCCCGCCGGCATCACCGTCTTCCATGACGATCTGGACCTCGCCCCCGGCAAGATCCGGGTGAAAAAAGGTGGCGGCGCCGCCGGCCACAACGGGTTGCGCAGCATGGACCAACACCTGGGCACCCCGGACTACTGGCGCGTGCGCCTGGGCATCGGCCATCCGGGGGACAAGCACCGCGTCACCGGCCACGTCCTGGGCGATTTCGCCAAACCTGACCTTGACTGGCTGCTGCCAACGCTCGACGCGGTGGCCGATGCAGCCGCCCTCCTGGCCGCGCAAAAGCCGGAAGACTACATGACCCGCCTCGCACTACTCACCAAGGACCAGAAAAATGGGCTTTAACTGCGGTATCGTCGGCCTGCCGAATGTCGGCAAATCGACCCTCTTCAACGCGCTCACCGCCACAGTGGCAGCCCAGGCCGCCAACTACCCCTTCTGCACCATCGAGCCCAACACCGGCCGCGTCGCCGTGCCCGATAAACGCATGGACGCCCTGGCCATCATCGGCAAATCCATCAAGGTGGTCCCCACCAGCCTGGAATTCGTAGACATCGCCGGGCTGGTCCGCGGCGCCTCCAAGGGCGAGGGCCTCGGCAACCAGTTCCTCGCCAATATCCGCGAAGTCGACGCCATCGTGCATGTGCTGCGCTGCTTCGAGGACGACGACGTGACCCATGTCGAAGGCAGCGTCGACCCTATCCGCGATGCCGAAACCGTTGAGACCGAGCTGATGCTGGCCGATCTCGACTCCCTCTCCAAGCGCCTGCCCGCCATTCAGAAACGCGCCAAGAACGACCGCCAGGCCGCCATTGATGCCGCCCTCATGGAGCCAATTCTCGCCGCCCTCGAACAAGGCAAACCCGCCCGCACCGCCATCACGCCCGAAACCGCCGAGGACGCCAAGCGCCTCAACCTGCTCACCGCCAAGCCGGTGCTCTATGTCTGCAATGTCGAGGAAGCCTCGGCCGCCACCGGCAACGCGCAATCCGCCCGCGTCGCCGAGATGGCAAAATCCGTCGGCGCGCTCAGCGTCGTCGTCTCCGCCGCCATCGAATCCGAAGTCGCCCAGTTGCCGGAAGAAGACCGCGCCTCCTTCCTGGCTGATCTCGGCCTGGAAGACAGCGGGCTGGACCGCATCATCCGCGCCGGCTACGCGCTGCTCGGCCTCATCACCTATTTCACCGTCGGGCCGAAGGAAACCCGCGCCTGGACCATCACCAAAGGCACCAAGGCCCCCGGCGCCGCCGGCGTCATCCATGGCGATTTCGAGCGCGGCTTCATCGCCTGCGAAACCACCGCTTATGAAGACTACATCGCCTACAAAGGCGAAGCCGGCGCCCGCGAGGCCGGAAAACTCCGCATCGAAGGCCGCGACTACGTGGTGAAAGACGGCGACGTGCTGCTCTTCCGCTTCAACGTCTGAACCCTCACGCTAACCACGCCCTCTTCGGCATGCCGCCCCAGTAGCCTGCTTATCCCTTCCGCCCGCTGCAAAACGCAGCAGGCTTCAGGGGCAGGACACTACCGCCCGAACGCCGCCGAAATCTGCTCCAACACGCTCGCATCCTCGATCGTCCCCGGCACGCTCACCACCTCGCCATTGGCGATCTTACGGATCGTCGCCCGCAAAATCTTGCCCGAGCGCGTTTTCGGCAGCCTTTGCACCACCATCACATCGCGAAACGCCGCCACCGGGCCGATCTTCTCGCGCACCAGCGCGATCAGCTCTTTCTCGATCACCGCGGCCTCCCGCTCAGAGCCCGCCTTCAGCACCACCAGCCCGTAGGGGATCTCCCCCTTCAGCGCATCCGCCTTGGCGATCACCGCGCATTCCGCGACATCCCGGTGCATCGCCAGCACCTCCTCCATCGCCCCGGTGGAGAGCCGGTGCCCGGCGACGTTGATGATATCATCCGTCCGCCCCATCACCCACACATCGCCATCCGCATCCACCATCCCGGCATCCCCGGTCTTGTACCAGCCCGGAAACGCGGTGAGGTACGCCGCCCGATACCCATCGTCATTTTGCCACAGCGTCGGCCCGCAGCCCGGCGGCATCGGCAGGCGGATGCATAAATTCCCCGTGCTCCCCGCCGCCACCGGCTCGCCGGTCTCATCCAGCGGCGCAATATCATACCCCGGCGACGGCCGCCCGCCTGAACCCGGCTTGAACGGCGTCAGCCCCAGGCCCAAAAACCGCGCCGTAATCGGCCATCCCGTCTCCGTCTGCCAGTAATTATCAATCACCGGCTTGCCCAGCAGCGCCTCAATCCACATCGCCGTCGGCGGATCGCACCGCTCCCCCGCCAGAAACAACGCCCGCATCCCTGAGAGATCATATTTGGGAATAAACGTCCCCTCCGGGTCCTGCTGCTTGATCGCCCGCAGCGCCGTCGGCGCGGTGAACAACACCTTCGCCTTATGCTGCGCGGCCACGCGCCAGAACGCCCCGGCATCCGGCGTCCCGGTCGGCTTGCCCTCATACATGATCGTGGCCGCCCCCGCGAGCAGCGGCGCATACACCAGATACGAATGCCCAACGGCCCAGCCCACATCCGCCGCCGCCCAGATCACCTCGCCCGGCCCCACGTCGAAAATAATTTTCATGCTCTGCGCCAGCGCCACCGCATGCCCGCCGTTGTCGCGCACCACACCCTTCGGCCGCCCGGTCGTGCCGGAGGTGTAGAGGATATACAGCGGATGCGCCCCCTCCACGCTCACCGGCCCATGCGGCGCCGCGGCCCGCTCGGCCTCCATAAAATCAAAATCCCGCCCGGGCACCAGCTCGGCGCGGCCCGCCGCGCGCTGAAATATCAAACACGCCGCCGGTTTATGCGCCGAGAGCGCCAGCGCCGCGTCCAGCATCGGCTTGTAGGCCACAACCCGCCCCGGCTCCAACCCGCAGGAGCCCGCGATCACCACTTTCGGCGCCGCATCGGTAATGCGCGCGGCCAGCTCCGGCGCCGCAAACCCGCCAAACACCATGGAGTGGATCGCCCCCAGCCGCGCACAGGCGAGCATGGCAAACACCGCCTCGGGCACCATCGGCATATACACAACAACCCGGTCACCCTTGGCGACCCCAAGCGCCGCCAGCGCCCCGGCGATTTTCTCAACCCGCCCCAGCGCCTGCGCGTAGGTAATATGTTCAACCCGCCCCTCCATGGGCGAATCCCAGATCAGCGCGATATTCCCGCCACGCCCGGCCGCCACATGGCGATCCAGGCAATTATACGATGTATTTAGCCACGCATCGGGAAACCAGGTGCCATAAGGCCCTCTCGCGCCATCAAATATCCGCTCCGGCGCCTTGTCCCAGTCAATCAGCGCCGCCGCCTGCGCCCAATAGGCTTGCGGTGCGTCCCGCCATTGCGCGTACAGCCTGGGATAATCGCTCATTTTTCTTCTTTCTTGAAAATCGGGTCTGGGGGTGGCGAACCACCCCCAGGATCACAAATCTCAGGAACGCGCCCCAACCGGCAGCACGCTCCGGCCATGCGTCTCGTTGATGATATCGGCAGCACCCAGGTAGAATGCCAGCAGCGCGGTGATCAGCCCGCCATACCCGCCCAGCGTGGTCAGTTCCGCATTGCCGGTGAGCGGCGCCAGCCCGAGCAGGAAGAACGTCAGCCACAGCGCCAGGAAAATCAGGAACAGCGCGCGGTTGAGCGCGAACGTGCCGATCCACATCGCGAAGGTGAACGCGCCCCACACAATCAGATACCAGCCAACAGCCGCCCCCGGCACGCCGGCGCCAAAGAATTTCGCGAACAGCGCGAAGCTCCACCAGAACGCGCCATAAGAGCAGAACGCAACGAAACCGAACGTATTACCCTTGGCCATTTCCATCAGCCCGGCACAAAACTGCGCCGTCCCGCCGAAGGCAAACGCCATCGCCAGCACGAGGGGAACGGACGTTCCGGGCAAAAACCCGGCATTGACCAGGCTGAGCAGCCAGGTGGTGAGCGCAAATCCAAACAATCCGAGCGGTGCGGGGTTGGCAAGTTTCATTGTGTTTCTCTCCGGTGGTTTTTTTATCGGTCAGGCACACAGCGCCGCGCCACCTCGTTGTTGGGCCACGCCGCGCTGCTGGTTAAATTTATTACAGATTTTCGGAATTCCGCAAAGCCATACCCTGGCTGTCCCGTTTTGCAACAGAATCTTTTACAAAACCACCGGCGCCGTCGCGCCATCCACCGTCAGGTTCACACCGCTGATATATCCCGCCCGCGCCGACGCCAAAAACACCACCGTATCGGCAATCTCCTCCGGCCGCGCCAGCCGCCCCACGGGAATCCCCGCCAGCATCTGCCGCTGCGCCTCCTCGAAACTCACCCCAGCCCCGCGCGCCGCCGCCCTAATCCCCTCGGCAACACGCTCGGTCCCGGTCCCCGCCGGGTTCACGCCCACCACCCGCACGCCGCGCGCCGCATAGGCGCCGGCCAGCCCGGCGGTCGCCAGCATCAGCGCGGCATTGGCCGCCCCACCCGCGACATGGATAGGATTAGGCACCTTCCCGCCATTGCCGATCACATTCACAATCACCCCAGCCCCGCGCGCCGCCATGCGCTTAATCACCGGGTCGATCACATGAATATACGAAAAATACTTGGCATCCATCGCCGCCCGCCAGGCCGCCGGGGTCAACTCGTCCACCGGCGCCCGCTTCGCCGCCCCGGCGCTGTTCACCAGCACATCAACCGGCCCCACCGCCTCTTCCACCCGCGCCACCAGCACGGCGGCCGCCGCCGCATCGGTCAAATCCACGGCAAATCCCACCGCGCCGGGCAATTCGCGCAACGCCGCGTCAATATTCCCCTGCCCGCGCGAGCATATCACCACCCGCGCCCCCTCGGCCGCGAAGCCGCGCGCACAGGCAAGGCCAATCCCTTTGGACCCGCCGGTTACAAGAACAACCTTGCCCCCAAGCCCAAGCTCCACGGCTCAGGCGCCGGTAACGGCGGGCTCGCTCAGCAAAATCGTCTGCAACGCCGCCACCAAATCGTCCATCATGGCATCGGTATGCTTGGGTCCCGGCGTAAAGCGCAACCGCTCCGTCCCCCGCGCCACGGTGGGGTAGTTAATCGGCGTCGCATACATCCCGAACTCGCGGATCAACCGCATCGAAACCATCGTCGCCTTCGCCGCATCACCGATCATCAGCGGCACGATATGGCTGGAACTCGCCATCACCGGCAGCCCCGCCGCGCGGAACTTCGCCTTCAGCGTCTCCGCCCGGTCAAACAACAAGGCCCGGCGCGCGGAATCCGCCTTCAGCGTCCGCACCGAGGCCAGCGCCGCCGCAACCGTGGGCGGCGGCAGCGCGGTAGTGAAAATGAACCCCGCCGCCACCGAGCGGATATAATCCAGCACCTTGAAATCGCCGGTCACATACCCGCCGTGGCAGCCAAACCCCTTGGCCAGCGTACCCTCGATAATCGTAATCCGGTGCGCCACCCCGTCGCGCTCCGAAACCCCGCCGCCATGCGCGCCATACATGCCCACCGCATGCACCTCGTCGAGATACGTCAGCGCGTTAAATTTATCCGCCAGATCGCATATCTCCTTCAGCGGCGCGATATCGCCATCCATCGAATACACGCTCTCGAACGCGATCAGCTTGGGCGCATCCGCCGGCGCCGCCGCCAGCAACCGCTCCAGATCCGCCATGTCGTTATGCTTGAACACATGCACGCTGGCCTTGCGCCCGTCCTTTATCCCCACAATCATCGAATTATGGTTCTGCGCGTCGGAGAACACATGCCAGTCCGGCAGCGCGTTCAGCATCGCGCCCAGCGTCGCCTGGTTCGAGACATAGCCGGAGGTGAACAGCAGCGCTGCATCCTTGCCGTGCAAATCCGCCAGCTCTTCCTCCAGCGCCACATGCAGCGGCGATGAGCCCGCGATGTTGCGCGTCCCCCCGGCACCGGCGCCCATCCGCCTTGCGGCATCAATCGACGCCTCGATCACCACCGGGTCCGTCCCCATGGCCAGATAATCATTGGACGACCACACGAGAATATCGCGCGTCCGCCCCTCCATGGTCACTGAATAATAAGGAAACCTGTCCGCCAGCTTCTCCAGCGCCACAAAGCGCCGGTAGCGCCCCTGAGCTGAGATCTCGTTGAGCGCTTCATCACATTTGACAAGAAACTTATGCATGACCAGCCATTACCTGAAATCCGCGCGCAGAAAAGACCCTAAGCCGCGCCCGAGTCAATGACACGCCCGCAACCCAGCTGCCGCCAAATTCTCACCCCGCCCCCAGGGCGGCGGCAAAAAGCGGCTGCTCAGACGCCGCCCGCCACATAGGTCCGCAGCGTCTCCACCTCGTATTTCTGGTGATCGATCCGCGCCTTCACCACATCGCCGATGCTCACCAGCCCAATCAGCCCGCCATCCTCCAGCACCGGCAGATGCCGGAACCGCCCGTTGGTCATCAGCTCCATCGCCTCCTCCACCGTGGTCGCCCGCGAGGCGGTGGCCGGGTTGGGTGTCATCAACTCCGCCGCGGTCAGATACAACGTCGCAGCGGCGCGCACCGAGAGGCTGCGCACAACATCGCGCTCGCTCAATATGCCGACCAGATCATCCTGCGGCCCCACCACCAGCACCGCGCCAATATGCTTCTCCGCCAGCACGGCAATCACATCGCTAATCCGCATATCCGGCGGCACAGCAATATATCCAGCCGGCTTATTGGCCAAAATAGCCTGTAAAATCATGGCGTCACCTCCTGTTTTCCGAGCAGTATGAAAGTATTCGCCCCCCTGAGCAAACCCTAATTTATCCCGCCAGCGGCCCGTATAACGCCGGCCGGCGGTCTGCCAGCAGCGGATCCGCCCGCCGCACGGCGGCATGGTGCGCCGGCACCACCTCCGCCAGCAACATCTCCTCACCCGTGCCCGCCAGCGCCAGCACCTTGCCATCCGGCCCGCAAATGCTGGAAAGCCCGATATAGCTCAGCCCGTCATCCTGCCCGCTATGGTTGGCATAAGCCACATACACCTGGTTCTCATACGCGCGCGCCGGAATCACATGCCGCGCCACCTGGTCATACGGCTCCATCGAGGCCGTCGGCACCAGTATGATATCCGCCCCCGCCAGCGCCAGCCGCCGCGCCGGCTCAGGGAACTCGATGTCATAGCAGATCAGCAGGCCAACCGTGTACCCGCCCAGCCTGGCCACCGGAAACTGCGCGCCCACCTCCTTGAACATCGCCCGGTCCAGCTCACCGAACAGATGCGTCTTGCGGTAGTTAAGCAAAATCTCCCCATCCGGGCCAATCAGCACAACCGCGTTCGCCACCCGCTCGCCCACCAGCTCCGGGTAGCCGAACGCCAGGGCAATGCCCTGCTCCTTCGCGAACCGCCGCGCCGGCGCCAGCCCCGCCGCCGTCAGCGCATACCGGCGCGCATTCTCCGGCCCTATATTATAGCCCGAGAGATACATCTCCGGCAGCAGCAGCACATCCGCACCCCGCGCCTTGGCCTCCGCCGCCTTGCGTTCCATGAGCGCAAACGCGGCTGGTGGATCATTAACGGCCCCAGGGCCTTGGTAGAGGGCAATTTTCATGCCGCCAGTCTAAGCCGTTTCCGCCAATCCTGAAACCATTGTTTTCACTCCCCCCAGCTTGACGTTGCGGACCAAAACCCTCATGTAACGGCTCAGGCCATTCGCGCCGCCGCGGCTGTATTCAGCCTGCAAACATCCCTGCCGCCCCCTTTGCGCCAGCATCCGCTTGGCGCGCACTCCCGATCGGACCACCCATGCATCTAGCCGAACTCAAGGCCAAATCGCCGACAGACCTCCTCAACCTCGCGGAAGAGCTGGAAGTCGAGAACGCCTCCTCCCTGCGCAAGCAGGACATGATGTTCGCCATCCTCAAGGCCTTCGCTGAAAATGACCAGGTCATCCGCGGCGACGGCACGCTCGAAATCCTTCCCGACGGTTTTGGCTTCCTGCGTAACCCGGAGGCCAACTACCTCCCCGGCCCGGAAGACATCTACGTCTCCCCCGCCCAGGTCCGCCGCTTCTCCTTGCGCACCGGCGACACGGTGGACGGCGAAATCAAGGCCCCCAAGGAGGGTGAGCGCTACTTCGCCCTCGCCAAGGTTGACAAAATCAACTTTGAATCGCCCGACGCGGTCAAGCACCGCATCAATTTTGATAATCTCACGCCGCTCTACCCCACCTCGCGCCTGAAAATGGAGGTCGAGCTCACCGAGCCCACCGCCAAAGGCTCGGTGAAGGACAACACCTCCCGCGTCATCGACCTCATCGCCCCCATCGGCAAAGGCCAGCGCGCCCTCGTGGTCGCCCCGCCGCGCACCGGCAAAACCGTGATGCTGCAAAACATCGCGGCGGCGATCTCGGCCAACCACCCGGAAGTCTTCCTCATCGTCCTGCTCATCGATGAACGCCCCGAGGAAGTTACCGACATGTCGCGCTCCGTGAAGGGCGAGGTCGTCGCCTCCACCTTTGATGAACCCGCCACCCGCCACGTCCAGGTCACCGAAATGGTGCTGGAAAAAGCCAAGCGCCTGGTCGAACATAAGCGCGATGTCGTCATTTTGCTGGACTCCATCACCCGCCTCGCCCGCGCCTACAACACCGTCGTCCCCTCCTCGGGCAAGGTGCTCACCGGCGGCGTTGACGCCAACGCCCTGCAGCGCCCCAAGCGCTTCTTCGGCGCCGCGCGCAACATCGAGGAAGGCGGCTCGCTGACCATCATCGCCACGGCGCTGATCGACACCGGCTCGCGCATGGACGAAGTCATCTTCGA
>NZ_JABEVC010000129.1 GCF_013044125.1 Acidocella sp.
CCTCCGGCGTGACAGGCCGGCGCTCTAACCAACTGAGCTACACCCGCATTTCAGTAAGCGGCGGTGTAAAGGGCTATGTGACCATCGTCAAGCGCATGATGCGCAAAACTCTATTCAAGACGGCCGCAACACCAAAAATTACAACACAGGAAGAAAAAACCGAGGAAATTCAAGGAAGGAATAGGCGGTGACGGGTTTGAACCGCCGACCCTCTCGGTGTAAACGAGACGCTCTACCGCTGAGCTAACCGCCCAAACTTTTAAAATGAGGACGGCTCTCGCCGTCCACCAGGACAAAATTAGTTAACCGCATCCTTCAAGGTTTTGCCGGCCTTGAAACGAACCGAGGTGGAGGCGGGAATATCAATTTCTTCGCCGGTACGCGGATTACGGCCCTTGGAAGCGTCGCGCTCGGCGGTGGCAAATGTACCAAAACCGACCAGACGCACTTCCTCTTTCGCCTTCAGCGTCTTCTCGATCGCACCAAACACGGCGTCTACCACCTCAGCCGCCTTGGCCTTCGTGATGTCGGTCTCGTCAGCGACAGCGGCAATCAAATCGTTCTTATTCACGGGTAAAACTCCCTGTTGTGGATCATGCAAAAAACGCCCACCTGCATCCAGCGTTAGATGCAGGTGGGTCATCGGTGATAGTAACGCCAGTAGATACCTAACTTGAGGTGCGCCCGTCAAATAACGGCTGTTAGTGCGGCAAGGATGCCGCCCTGATGTCAGCGGGTGCCGCGGCGATCTCATCGGTTATATCTTCCCAATCAATCGGTTCAGGCTTGCGGCTGAGCGCGCGCCCGATGACCTCATCGACATGGGAGACAGGGATGATCGTCAACCCTTTTTTGACGTTGGCCGGGATCTCGATGAGATCCTTTTCATTGTCCTTGGGGATGATGACGGTGGTAATCCCGGCACGCAACGCAGCCAGAAGTTTTTCCTTCAAACCACCAATTGGCAACACCCGGCCGCGCAGGGTGATCTCACCCGTCATCGCGATATCACGGCGAATCGGGATCCCCGTGATGGCGCTGACAATCGAAGTCGCCATCGCAATGCCGGCTGACGGGCCATCCTTGGGGGTCGCCCCTTCCGGCACATGTACATGGATATCGCGCTTATCGAAAAACGGCGGCTTGATCCCAAACTGGGCAGCGCGCGAGCGGACATAGGAATAAGCCGCCTGCACGCTCTCCTGCATGACATCGCCAAGCTTTCCGGTCTGCTTGATAGTGCCCTTACCCGGCAGCAGCACACTCTCAATGGTAAGAATTTCTCCGCCAACCTCGGTCCAGGCCAGGCCGGTGACGACGCCGACCATGTCCTCGGCCTCCGTCTCGCCATAGCGGTATTTCGCAACGCCCGAGAATTTCTCCAGGTTGCGCTTGCTGATCGTAACCTTCTTGGTCTTGGTGGTTACGATCTCCTTCACCGCCTTGCGCGCAATGGTGGCGATTTCACGCTCAAGGTTACGAACACCGGCCTCGCGCGTGTAGGTGCGGACCAGTTCATGCAGCGCATCGTCCGTAATGGACCATTCGTCCTTTTTCAGCCCATGCGCTTCACCTTGCTTGGACACCAGATGCCGCTTGGCGATTTCGACCTTCTCATCCTCGGTGTAACCGGGAATACGGATGATCTCCATACGGTCCAACAACGGCTGAGGCATGTTCAGGCTGTTCGCCGTGGTGACAAACATGACATCCGAGAGATCGTAATCGACCTCCAGGTAATGATCGGCAAAACTCGCGTTCTGCTCCGGATCCAGCACCTCCAGCAGGGCCGATGACGGATCGCCGCGCCAGTCAGCACCCAGCTTATCAATTTCATCAAGCAAAAACAGGGGGTTAGAAGTTTTGGCCTTCTTCATTCCCTGGATGATCTTACCCGGCATGGAGCCGATATACGTCCGCCGGTGACCGCGAATTTCAGCTTCATCGCGCACGCCGCCCAGCGACATGCGGACAAAATTACGCCCGGTGGCCTTGGCGATCGACTTGCCCAGCGAGGTTTTGCCGACACCCGGCGGGCCGACGAGGCAGAGAATCGCCCCCCGCAGCTTGGGACTGCGCGACTGCACCGCCAGATACTCGACGATTCGCTCCTTGATTTTCTCGAGTCCATAATGATCCGCGTTGAGCACGCGCTCGGCCTCGACCACGTCATTCTTGATTTTGCTGCGCTTCTTCCAGGGGATGCCCAGAATCCAGTCCAGATAATTGCGCACGACCGTCGCTTCCGCGCTCATCGGGCTCATGCTGCGCAATTTTTTCAGCTCTGCCACTGCTTTTTCGCGGGCCTCCTTGGAGAGCTTGGTGGCATTAATTTTGTCTTCAAGCTCGGCGGTTTCGTCCTTGCCGTCCTCGCCTTCACCCAGCTCCTTCTGGATCGCCTTCAACTGCTCGTTCAAGTAATACTCGCGTTGGGTCTTCTCCATCTGCCGCTTCACGCGGTTGCGGATCTTCTTTTCAACCTGGAGCACCCCGATTTCGGATTCCATATGGTTGAACACGCGCTCAAGCCGTTCGCTCGTGCTGCCAAGTTCCAGCAGCTCCTGCTTATCGGAGATTTTCAAACCCAGATGGCTGGCAACCGTATCCGCCAGTTTGGATGGCGAGTCGATCTGGTTAACGGAGACCAAAACTTCGGGCGCAATTTTTTTGTTGAGCTTGATGTACTGCTCAAACTGCGAAACAACGGTGCGGCCAAGCGCTTCGACCTCTTTTTCGTCATCCGCCTGATCCTCAATCGGATCGGCAAAAACCTCGAAATAATCTTCGGTCTCTTTGAAGCTCGTAATCCGCGCCCGTCTTATACCTTCCACCAGCACCTTTACCGTGCCGTCAGGCAGCTTCAGCAGTTGCAGAACCGTGGAAATGGTTCCAACTTTGTAAATATCCTCCGCGGAAGGATCATCCTGCGCGGCATTCTTCTGCGCGACCAGAAGGATCTGCTTATCCTCCTTCATCACGCTCTCCAGAGCCCGCACAGATTTATCGCGCCCAACGAAGAGCGGCACGATCATATGCGGGAATACTACGATATCCCTGAGCGGCAGGACCGCCAGGGTATCGGAGAGGGGGGCAGGCTTTGTAACGTCAGACATAATGGGTTCCTTTAAGCCTCATGCGCTGCCCTTACAGGCACAGCACACGGCGCCGGTCTCCGGCCACAAATGGACATATCGGTTTGGTTTGGCAGACCTGCAAGACCTGCCACCCCTCAATTTGGCCAGCCCCTCGCCTCAGGACGCCGTCTCCGCACGCTTCTCCGCATACAGAAAGAGCGGCTCGGCCCGGCCCTCGGCCACATCCCCGCTGATGACAACCTCCGCCACGCCATCCAGACCCGGCAGGTCGAACATGGTTGTCAGAAGGATACCCTCCATGATCGAACGCAGGCCACGCGCGCCGGTCTTGCGTTTGATCGCCCGGCCGGCAACGACTTTAAGCGCCTCGTCAGTGAAGGTGAGCTTAACGCCCTCCATCTCGAACAGGCGGCCGTATTGTTTGACCAGGGCATTCTTCGGTTTGGTCAAAATTTCAATCAACACAGTCTCATCCAGGTCATCAAGCGTGGCAACCACGGGCAGACGGCCGATAAACTCCGGAATCAGGCCGAATTTAAGCAAATCCTCCGGCTCAACCTCGCGCAAAATCTGCCCGGTGCGCCGCTCATCCGGGCTACGGACATCAGCGCCAAAGCCAATGCCCGACCCCTTGCCGCGCTGCCCGATGATCTTCTCCAGCCCGGCGAAGGCGCCACCGCAAATGAAGAGGATGTTCGTGGTATCAACCTGCAGAAACTCCTGCTGGGGATGCTTGCGCCCACCCTGCGGCGGCACCGAGGCAACCGTGCCTTCCATGATCTTCAGCAGAGCCTGCTGCACCCCCTCCCCGCTCACATCGCGGGTGATCGAGGGATTGTCCGACTTGCGGCTTATTTTATCGACCTCGTCGATATAAACGATCCCCCGCTGCGCCCGCTCGACGTTATAATCAGCCGCCTGCAACAGCTTGAGGATGATATTTTCCACATCCTCGCCCACATACCCGGCCTCGGTCAGGGTCGTCGCGTCGGCCATGGTGAAAGGCACATCGAGAATGCGGGCCAGCGTCTGAGCCAGCAAGGTTTTACCCGAGCCGGTGGGGCCAACCAGCATGATGTTGGATTTTGCGATTTCAATGTCATTATTTTTGGTCGCGTGCGAGAGCCGCTTGTAGTGGTTATGCACCGCCACGCTAAGCACTTTTTTCGCATGTCCCTGGCCGATCACATAATCATCCAGCACCTTGCAGATTTCACGCGGCGTCGGCACGCCATCGCGCGACTTCACAAGATGGGTTTTGTGCTCCTCGCGGATAATATCCATGCAAAGCTCGACGCATTCATCACAGATGAAGACGGTCGGACCCGCGATAAGCTTACGGACCTCATGCTGCGACTTCCCGCAAAAGGAACAATACAGTGTGTTCTTGGTGTCGCTCGATTTGCTGCTCATAACCACTCCACAGCGCGAAATATAAGAGAAAAGATTAGCCCCCTGCGCAGGAGCACACAAGCGCCGGCATATACGGGAGAAAAACCAAAATAATTCAGAAAGTTAACCCCCGGCCTTCGCCAGGTCCGGGGATCAGAGGCATCAAAGGCATCTGAAATTCAACCCTGAATTCACGTTCAGGGCTGAATTCGGCAGAAAAGCGCCTGATGAGCAAATCTCCGCTTATCGCGCGGTTTCCTGCGGGCTGGGCGGCGTTGCCGGGCTTTCGCTCAATGGCGGCTGGCTTTTCACAACGTCGTCCACGATGCCGAAATCCTTGGCTTCCTGCGCCGACATGTAGGAATCGCGTTCCAGCTTGGCCTCAATCGCCTCAAGCGGCTGACCAGTGTGATCCACATAGATCTGGTTCAGCCGCTTACGCAGATTAAGGATTTCACGGGCCTGGATTTCGATGTCCGTGGCCTGACCCTGGGCGCCGCCGGAGGGCTGATGCACCATGACGCGGGCATTTGGCAGTGCAAAGCGTTTGCCCGGCGCGCCCGCGCAGAGCAGCAGGCTGCCCATAGACGCCGCCTGCCCAATGCAGACGGTGCTGACCGGGCTGCGGATATACTGCATGGTGTCGTAAATCGCGAGGCCGGAGGACACAACACCGCCGGGGCTGTTGATATAGAAAGATATATCCTTGTTGGGATTCTCACTTTCCAAGAACAGCAGCTGCGCGCAAATCAGCGAGCTTACCTGATCATAGACCTGACCAGTCAAAAAAATGATCCGCTCCTTCAACAGGCGGGAATAAATATCGTAGGAGCGTTCCCCGCGCGCCGTCTGTTCAACCACCATCGGCACGAGGTTATTATTATAGACCTCGACTGGATCCCGATCCCACATACTCTGAATTCCTCGTTCTATCTAACCGCTCGCCCCGGCACCGCACCGCGCCTTTCATAAGGCCGCGGCGCGGGCGGAACGGAACGTCATGAACCTAAGTTAGTGGATCAAACGCGCGCGTCTAGTCCCGTATTAAGATTCAGGGTCAGCCGCCAGCTCTTCCGGGCTCACGCTGGTTTCTTCCTGGGTGATGCGCTCAAGCAGGAAGTCCACCACCTTGTCCTCAAAAATGGGGCCACGGAAGCGCTCGAGCGCCTGCGGGTTCTTCTTGAAGAACTCCAGAACCTGCATCGCCTGCTCGCGATACTTCATCGCCTCGTTGAACATGGCGCGCTGGAGATCCTGATCGGAGACCGTCACCGCATTAGCGCGGCCGATTTCCGCGACCAGCAGGCCAAGACGCACCCGGCGGTCGGCAATTGCCTTATATTCCGCCTTCAGCGTCTCTTCATCCTTGGCTTCGTCTTCCGGATCGGCGCGGCCCGCGGCTTTTTCCTGCTCCACCTGGCGCCAGATCTCAGCGAACTCGGCATCAACCAGTGAAACCGGCGCCTCGAAATGCGCACGTTCAGCCAGCGCGTCGAGCAGGCTGCGCTTGAGCTTCAGGCGCGTCATCTGCTCATATTCGCGGCCAATCTGCTCGGAGACCTTCTTTTGCAGGTCTTCCAGCGACTCCAGCCCAAGCCCCTTGGCGAATTCATCATCAATCGCCGGAACCTGCGCCACGGCGAGCGCCTTGGCGGTGATTTCGAATTCAGCCTTCTTCCCGGCCAGTTCCTTGGCGCCGTAATCCTCGGGAAAATCAACCGTGATGGTGCGCGTCTCGCCGGGGGCGATGCCTTCCATCTGCTCGGAGAAGCCGGGAATGAAACCCTGGCCGGCCACGACCACCGCAACATCCGACGCAGTGCCGCCCTGGAAAGCCTCACCATCAATGCGGCCGATAAAATCCACCGTCAGCTGCTCACCAGCCGCCGCCGGGCGAGGCTCTTCAACCGGGGTATAGCTCTTGCGCTGCTCGGCCATCTTGGCCAGGGCTTCGCTCACCGCTTCGTCGGTAACAGCCGCCACCGGCTTGCTCAGCGTAATGCCGCCGAGTTCGGGAATCGTGATTTCGGGCAGCACCTCAAGTTCCATGGTGAACTCGAGATCGGCGTTCTGCCCCGGCTTGGTCACTTCCAGCTTCGGCTGCATCGCGGGGCGCAGATTGCGCTCGGAAAGCAGACGGTCGGAAGCTTCGTTCACCGCGCCTTCCACGATTTCCGCGGCCACGGCATCGCCATAGCGCTTGCGAACCATCGACATCGGCACCTTGCCCGGCCGGAAACCAGGCATCTGCATGGTTTTGCCAAGTTCGGCCAAACGCTGCTCACGCTTGGCGGCAAGTTCGGGTTCGGGAACCACGACCGTGAAGCCGCGCTTCAAGCCGTCGGAGAGCGTTTCGGTAACCTGCATCGACGAAAAACTCCTCAAAAATCAACAACAAAACCACAACCTGGTGCGGGCGGAGGGACTTGAACCCCCATGACTTTCGCCACCAGAACCTAAATCTGGCGTGTCTACCAATTTCACCACGCCCGCTTAGCCGCCGGGACGCGGCCAGCTTGACCGCCCCGCGCGATACCAACATCAAGCCGCGCCGTCTAGCGCGAGTCCTGGCACTTCACAAGCTTGGCACTCGTATAACTGCGTAAAACCGACTATCTGCCACCCTGAATGACCCAATCTAGCGAAAATACGGCCAAGCCGCGGCGCCGGACGATGAGCCCGTGGCGGTGGGCCGCCCTTGGCGCCCTGCTGCTCGCCGCCTTGCCGGCGGCAGGCATTCTGGTTCTGGTGGAACGCTTCGACCCGAACCGTTATGCCCCGGAAATCATCGCGGCCGTGGACCAGGCAACCGGCCGGCAGTTGCGCCTGAGCGGGCCTCTCACCATGCAGCTTTCGCTTCATCCGGTCATTGAGGCCAGCGGCATAAGTCTTTCTGATCCGCCCGGTTTCGCCAGCGCCCAGATGCTGACACTCAAGCGCGTCGAGGCCAGGATCGCACTGCTGCCCCTGCTCTCGCGCCGCCTGAACATCCTTAAACTGGTGCTGGTCAGCCCTGATATCGTGCTGGAACGCGGCCCGGGCGGCTTATCGAACTGGGATTTCACCCCCGCGCAACCCGCAGCGGCCATGACGCCGGATAAGTTCCATGGCTATCAGCTCGCTCTGCAGGCTGTGGAAATCGAAAACGGGCGGCTCACGATCAAGACCCCCACGCCAACCATTATCGCCCTACCGAACCTGACCGGAACAGCGGATTCGCCCACCGCCCCGCTGCATATAAAAGCCACGGCGATTCTCGGCGCGGCACCGTTCAGCGTGTCCGGCGTGGTGGGGCCCATTGCGCGGTTCTCGGGCATCGGCAGCGGGCCATGGCCGGTTGATCTGAGTGTAAAACTAGGCGGCGCGACCGCGACGGGGCAGGGCG
>NZ_JABEVC010000130.1 GCF_013044125.1 Acidocella sp.
GCGGATAAAGGGCAATATGGATATCGAGCTGGCGATCGACATGCTGGAGCTGGCGCCGAAGATCGACCATGCCGTGCTGTTCTCGGGCGATTCGGATTTCCGCCGTCTGGTGGAGGCCGTGCAGCGCAAGGGGGTGCGGGTGAGCGTGATTTCGACGATCAAGACCAATCCGCCGATGATCGCCGACGAACTGCGCCGCCAGGCGGACCAGTTTGCCGAACTCTCGGAGATTGCGGCTGAGTTCACCCGCAAGCCGGCGGAAGCGCGCGGGCGGGCGGCGAGCCGGGAGGAAGACCCCGCTTGACGCCGGAGCGCGATTGCCCCCGCTGCCCGCGGCTGGTGGCGTACCGGGCGGAATACCGGGCGCGCGAACCTGGATGGTTCAACGCGCCGGTGCCAAGTTTCGGCGGGCTGGACGCGGCGTTGCTGGTGGTTGGGCAGGCGCCGGGGGTGAATGGGGCGAACCGGACCGGGCGGCCCTTTACCGGGGATTATGCCGGGGTGCTGCTGTACAATACGTTGGTGAAATTCGGCTTCGCCCGGGGCGAATACCAGGAGCGGGCCGATGACGGGCTGGTGCTGGTGAACTGCCGGATCACCAATGCGGTGCGGTGCGCGCCGCCGCAGCATAAGGTCGAGACCTCGGACAAGGCGAGCTGCAACCCGTTTTTGCAGGCCGAAATTGCGGCGATGCCGCAGCTGCGGGCGATTTTGGCGTTGGGGGGGATTTCGCACCTGATGACGCTGAAGGCCCTGGGGGTGAAAGCCGCGGGGCATGTGTTCGCGCATGGCGCGCTGCATGAGCCGCGCGCCGGGCTGTTGCTGGCGGACAGCTACCATGTCTCGCGTTACAACACGAGCACGAAGCGGCTGAACGCGGCGATGTTTGAGAAGGTGGTCGGGGATATAAAGGGTTTTTTGCAGGGGTAGAGGCCGGGTGGCGGGTTATGCCGCGCCGACCCGCCCTACTTGTTGCGCAGCAGCCGGGCTTTATCGCGCTGCCAGTCGCGCGCGGCGATGGCGTGGCGTTTGTCGTGTTTCTGGCGGCCCTCGGCGATGCCCAGCGTCACCTTGGCCAGACCGCGCGGGTTAAAATGAATGTCGAGCGGGACGACGGTGGCGCCTTCGCGGTTGATGGCGCCAAAGATCTGGTTGCGTTCCTTTTTCTTCACCAGGAGTTTGCGGGTGCCGCGCACGTCAAACCGCGAGAGCACGCCCCCCTGGTATTCGGGGATGTAGGCGTTGAAGAGGCAGAGTTCACCGTCACGCTCGCCGGCCCAGGCTTCACTCAACGTGGCGCGGCCCAGGCGCAGGGATTTCACCTCGACGCCCTTGAGCACGATCCCGGCCTCGATGGTGGAGAGGATTTTATAGTCAAACCGGGCCTTGCGGTTCTGCGAGGCGATCCCGTGCGAGATATAGCCCGATTTGCTCTTTTCCTTGTCGTTGGCGCTCAAGTGAGCAGACCCACTTCCAGCATCGCCGCCTTGATGCGCCCGGCGGATTCAGCGGTGACCTCGGCCAGCGGCAGGCGCACCGTGTTGGCGCCAAAGCCAAGCAGGGAGGCTGCGTATTTAACCGGGCCGGGGTTGCTCTCGCAGAACATGGCGTCATGCAAGGGCAGCAGGCGCATCTGGATGGCCATGGCTTCCTTGAGGTCGCCGTGCGCCCAGGCGGCATGCAGTTGCGCGCAGAGCTTGGGCGCGACGTTGGCGGTGACCGAGATGCAACCGCGCCCGCCGGCGGCGAGATAGGCCAGGGCCGTATGATCCTCGCCGGAAAGCTGGATGAACTCAGGCCCGCAGGCGCGCAACGTGTGCAGCGGGCGGGCGAGATTGGCGGTCGCGTCCTTCACGCCCACGATGTTTTTATGCGCGGCGAGGCGGGACATGGTTTCCACTGACATGTCGATAACCGAGCGGCCGGGGATATTGTAGATGAACAGAGGGATGTCCACCGAATCCGCGATCGCCATGTAGTGGCGGAACAGGCCTTCCTGGGTCGGCTTGTTGTAATAGGGGGTGACAACCAGCACCGCATCGGCGCCCGCGCGCTTGGCGTGGGCGGCCAGGCCGATGGCCTCGGCGGTGGAATTGGAGCCGGCGCCTGCGATGACAGGCACCCTGCCCCGCGCCGCGGCGATGGCGAGTTCGACCACGCGCTTGTGCTCGTCATGCGAGAGCGTGGGGGATTCCCCGGTTGTGCCCACGGGGACGATGCCCTGCGTGCCCTGCTCGATCTGCCAGTCGATCAGACGCGAATAGGCGGCTTCGTCGATGCTGCCGTCAGCGTGCATCGGCGTCACCAAAGCGGTTAATGAGCCATGAAACATTATCTACTCCTGCTGAGGATGAGACGTAATCGCCCCGGGGGTAGCCTGCAAGCCGCCAGATGCTACAAGAGCGCGCATGAGATATCTGGCCGCCCTGCTGATTACCCTCGTCCCGGTTCTGGGTTTCGCGCAAACCCCGGCTTCACCGCAAATTATGGCGGATGTGAAGGCGGGCGATTTTGGCGCGGCGCGGGATTTGGCGGCTGCCACCGGCGACCCGCTGATGGTGAAACTCGTGACATTTTTCAAGCTGCTAGACCCGGGCGGCGGCACGGCCGATGAAATTCGCGCGTTTATCGCCGCGAATCCCGACTGGCCGGAACAAGGGCTGCTGGCGCTGCGCCAGGCGCAGGCGGCGGGTACGCAGTCCCCCAGCATGGCCAATAAGGTGCCCGATTTTCTGGTGCAGGTGAAGGCGCTGCACGCGGCCGGGCAGGATGCCCAGGCCGCGGCGCTGTGGGTGGCGCAGGGCAAGACGGCGGCGGCAGCGGCGGATTTTGAGCAGCAGCTGATGTTCTGGCCGGCGCAGAACGCGCTGGCGCGGGCGCTGCTGGCGGCGGGCGATGCCAAGGACGCCTATGCCGTGGTGACCGCCGTGAACCCGCCTGCCGATGGCCTCTATGCGCTGGAACAGGTGGAGGACCGGGATTTTCTGGCCGGGTTTTTACAACTCCGGTTCCTGAAACAGCCCGAACAGGCGGCGATCTGGTTCACCAATCTGGCCAGCCTCTCACCCTCGGTGATTACGCAAGGGCGTGCCTGGTACTGGCTGGGGCGCAGCCAGAGCGGGGCGCAGGCGCAGGCGGATTTTGCCCGCGCGGCGCAGTATCCCGATACATATTACGGGCAGTTGGCCGCGATCGCCCTGGGTGATACGCCGCAGCAGCTGGCGGCGCGGATTTTAAGCGCGGGCGAACCCACGTTCAGCGCCGCCGATGCGCTGGATTTTGGCTTGATGGAATTGCCGCGCGCCGCGGCGCTGCTGGTACAGATGGACGACACCAGGGACGCCTCGATATTTCTGAACCGGCTGGGCCAGGTGGCGATTGACGACCGCACCCGCGAGATGGCCGCGAAGCTGGCGCTGGGGCTGGGGATTCCCCAGAGCGCGGTGGCCATTGCGCGCACCGCCGGCAGCGACGGACAGATGCTGATCCGCGAGGGCTGGCCGCTGGCCGTGACACCGCCGCAGGGCCCGCTGGAACCGGCTGTGGCCGATGGCATCATGCGCCAGGAAAGTAGTTTTGATGCCGGGGTGGTCTCCGGCGCGGGGGCGGTGGGGCTGATGCAGCTGATGCCGGCCACGGCAAGGATGACGGCGCGCAAATACGGGCTGAGCGATGACGACCTGTTCGACCCGGCGCAGAACATGATGCTGGGAAGTGCCTACTTCGCGGGGCTGGTGCGCCAATTCGGCAACCGCCTGCCGCTGGCGATCGCCGCGTATAACGCCGGGCCGACCAATGTGGCCAACTGGCTCACCGAATACGGCGACCCGGAGCTGGGCGCGAACCCGGGCGGGGCCGATATGATAGACTGGGTGGAGGAAATTCCCTTCAACGAGACGCGCAATTATGTGCAGCGGGTGGTCGAGAGCATTACCATATACCGGGCACAGCTTACCGGCTCTGCGGATTTCCCGTTTTGAGCCTGATTTCTGTAGAATCGGGACACTAGCCCCTGGATACGAAAATGAACTTCTGGACGATTCTCGCCTCCGGCTTTGGCTCCGGGTACGCACCCACGGCGCCAGGCACGTTTGGCTCGCTGGTTGGGCTGGCGATCGGCGCGGTGCTGCTGCAATATGGGCATCTGCCGCTGCTGCTGGGGATCGTGGTGTTCAGCGTGGTGGGGGTGGAGGCAATCCGCGCCACGGGCATGGCCGCGCAGGACCCGAAATGGATTGTGGTGGACGAAATCGCCGGGCAGATGATTCCGCTGCTGCTGCTCAGCCATGTGGGGTTTATGGGGATGGTTTTCAGTTTCGCGCTGTTCCGGCTGTTCGATATTCTCAAGCCCGGGCCGGTAGGCTGGGCCGATGCGCGGCATGATGAATACGGCGTGATGGGCGATGACCTGATTGCCGGGGTGATGGCGGCGGTTGCGGTGGCGCTGCTGCGCCTGGTGCTGCCGCTATGAGTGCGGCGCGGCTGGTGGAGGTCTGCAAGGCCAAGGGGCTGCGTATAGCCGCGGCGGAAAGCTGCACGGGCGGGCTGCTCGCCGCGGCGATTACCGCCGTGCCGGGGGCCTCAGCGGTGTTCACGCATGGGTTTGTCACCTACTCCGACGCGGCGAAAACGCAGATGCTGGGCGTACCTGATGAGTTGATCGCGGAGGTTGGCGCGGTATCGGAAGCGGTGGCGGGGTGCATGGCGGTGGAGGCGCGGGAGAAATCCGGGGCGGATCTGGCGGTCTCAATCACCGGGATCGCGGGGCCGGACGGCGGCAGCGCGCTCACCCCCGTTGGGACGGTGTGGTTTGGCCTGGCGATGGCCAGCGGCGTCACCATTTATCATAAGGTTTTCAGCGGCGGCCGCGGCGAGGTGCGGCAGGCGAGTGTGGCATTCGCCCTGGAACTGCTGAGCGAAGGAGCGCACGCATGAGCAAGAATTTGGGCGTATGGGAAAAGGCCAAGCGCGAGGGCCGCAAGATGAGCATGATCACGGCCTATGATTACCCCTTTGCGCGCCTCGCGGAGGCGGCCGGGGTGGATGCGGTGCTGGTGGGCGATTCGCTGGGCATGATGGTGGCCGGCGACGCCGATACGCTGCGGGTTTCGCTCGAACAGATGCTCTACCATACGCGCATTGTGGCGAAGGGCGTGGCGCGCGCGCTGGTGATGGCGGATCTGCCGTTTGGCAGTTTCGAGGAAGGACCGGCGCAGGCATTCGCGAGTTCCGCGAAGCTGCTGAAGGCGGGGGCGGATATCGTGAAGCTGGAGGGCGGAATGCCGATGGTGGAGACGGTGAGATATCTCTCGCAGCGGGCAGTCCCGGTTTGCGCGCATATCGGGCTGACGCCGCAGCATGTGCGCCAGCTGGGCGGGTTCAAGCGTCAGGGCAAAACGCAGGAAGCGGCGGCGCGGATTTTGGAGGAGGCGCTGGCGCTGGAGGAGGCGGGCGCGCGCATGGTGCTGATGGAGGCAATTCCCAGCGAGTTGGCGGCCGAAATCACCCGGCGGCTGAGCGTGCCGACGATCGGCATTGGCGCGGGGCCGGACACGGATGGCCAGGTGCTGGTGCTGCATGACGTGCTCGGGCTGAACATGGACCGCGCGCCGGGGTTTGCCCGCCAGTATGTGAACGGCGCGGCACTGATGCAGGCAGCCCTGAGCGATTACGCGGCTGACGTGCGCGACGGGAAGTTCCCGGTTTAGAGCCTGATTGGTTTCAGTGTGATCAGGCTCTAGCCATTTTTCTGAGGGCGATTCACGCTTTCGGATCGCTCGGCTGAGCGAACCTCAAACGATCGCACTCTAAAGTGCCCGGCAGAACGCGCTGGTCCGATGAACTTTCAGCCGCGGGTGCCCGCTGATGGTGGACTGATCAGCCGGATTGCAGTCTAACCTCTTGCATCCGGACAGATTGCGGGGGCCTGTGCACCAATTCACCGAAACACCCGATACGCCGCCCGAGGCTCCCCGCCCCGCGGGCGCTCTCCGGCGGTTCATCAGGCTGCTGGGGCCAGGGGTGATCACCGGCGCGGCGGATGATGATCCCTCCGGCATCGCCACCTATTCTCAGACCGGCGCGCAGTTCGGCTTTGGCCAGCTCTGGACGGCACTTTACCAGATACCGCTGATGGTGGCGGTGCAGGAATGCTGCGCGCGGATCGGCTCGGTGACCGGCCAGGGCCTGGCCGGGGTGATCCGCCAGCATTACAGCCGCCCCATTCTGGTTGTGATGGTGCTGCTCGTGGTGGTGGCCAACACCATCAACATCGGCGCGGATATTGGCGCGGTGGCGGCGGCCTCGCAGCTGGTGGTGCGCGCGCCACTCTGGGTGTTCACGGTGCTGACCACGGTGATCGTGGTCACGCTGGAGGTGCAGATCAGCTACAAAACCTATGCGAAGGCGCTGAAGTGGCTGGCGCTGGCGCTGCTGGCCTATCCGGCCACGGCTTTCATGATCCGCGAGCCATGGGCTGAGATTTTGCGCGCCACCGTGATTCCGCATGTGGAATTCTCGTTTCAGTTTCTTTTCATCGTCACCGGCGTGTTCGGCACCTCGATCTCGCCTTATATGTTTTTCTGGCAGGCATCCGAGGAGGTCGAGGAGGAGATCGCCCAGGGGGTGCCGAGCGGGGATGACGGACAACCCCGGCTGCCCTGGGATTTTCTCAGCAACATGCGTATCGACACGGCAACCGGCATGGTTTTCGCCGAGCTGGCGCAATGGTTCATCATTATCACCACGGGTTCGGTGCTGTTTCGCCACGGGATCACGAATATCGCCACGGCGGCCGACGCGGCGGCGGCGCTGGAGCCGCTGGTGCGCTCCTTCCCCAACTCCGGCCAGGTGGCGCGCGATTTATTCGCCGTGGGGGTGGTTGGCCTGGGGCTGCTCGCGATTCCGGTGCTGGCCGGCTCGGCGGCCTATGCGATGGCGGAGGCCTTCCAATGGCGGGAGGGATTATCACGCAAGTTTGGCGAGGCGCGCGGGTTTTACGGGGTCATCATCGTCTCAACGGGGGTCGGCCTGCTGTTGAATTTCACGCATATCAACCCGATGAAGGCGCTGGTGTTCACCGCCGTGTTCAACGGCATCGCCGCGGTGCCGCTGCTGTTCATGATCGCGCGGATCAATGCCAGCCGTGAGATTTTGGGGGCAAACCGGGGCGGCCGGGTATCGCGGACGCTGGTGTGGCTGACCTTTGCCATCATGGGGCTGTGCGCGCTGGGAATGTTCGCCACATTGCTGCCCTGAAAGCGGGGTTTGCTTGGGCGGGAAACGGGTGCAGTGTCAGGCTAGTGTCCTGCCCCTGAAGTCCGCTGCATCTCGCAGCGGACGGAAGGGACAAGCAGGACACTGAAAACAAAACGTTCGTGTCCCGCGAGGGAAGATGTTTTGATGTTACGGACTTTAGAATCGGGACACGGGCGGAACCACACAGGAGGGACAACACCATGTCAGCCACTTACCGGGAAGCCGTTGCCGTATTCGATTCCGCCGAGACGCTCGACGCGGCGGTGTTCACACTGGAAACGCATGGGTTTGACCGCGCGGCGTTCTCGCTGCTGGCCAGCGAGGAGGCGGTGGAGCAAAAGCTTGGCCACCGTTATCAGCTCGTCAAGGAGGTTGAGGACGATCCGGCGGCGCCGCGCGATACGTTTTATTCGCGGATCTCGCGGCTGGAGGCCACCTATCTGCCCGCGCCCGCGCTGGCCGCCATCGGTGGGCTGATGTTCACCGGCGCCACCGTGGCCCTGCCGGCGGTGATCGCGGCGGGCGGCGGGTTTGTGCTGGGCGCCGCGCTGGGCGGATTGATCCACCGGCATTATGCCACGCGGGTGAAGGAGCAGCTGGAACGCGGCGGGCTGGTGCTATGGGTGAGCCTACGCGAGGCGGCTCTGGAGGAGAAGGCGCTGGAGATTCTGCGCGCGCAGGGCGGCCATGATGTGCATGTGCATGAAATGCCGGCCTGAACGGGCGGCCGGAAAGTGAAGCCCGGAAAGTGAAGCCCGGAAAGTGAAGCATGGAGCTGCTTGACGCGCTGCTGGCCGAGGATTTCCGCCGTGTCGCCGAGGCGCGGCATGCGGCGGGGAACCAGGTGCGGCTGCTGCGCGACGGGCCGGAGACATTCGGCGCCTGGCTGGAGGCGATCGGGGCGGCGAAGCGTTATGTCTGGCTGGAGAATTACATCATCCAGGACGACGCCATGGGCGCTGCGTTCGCCCAGGCGCTGATCGCTGCGGCGGGGCGCGGTGTGGCGGTGCGGGTGCTGTATGACTGGCTCGGCTGCCTGCGCCGGACCCGCCCGGACTTCTGGCAGCGCTTGCGCGCGGGCGGGGTGAGGGTGCGGGTGTATAATCCGCCGCACCCGCTGCATCCGTTGCGCTGGATCAGCCGGGACCACCGCAAGGTGCTGTGCGTGGACGGGGAGAGCGCATTTACCGGCGGCTTGTGCATCGGCGATGACTGGTACGGCGATGCGGCGCGCGCCATGCCGCCATGGCGCGATACGGCGGTGGCGATCGAAGGGCCGGCTGTGGCTTATGTGGAGGCCGCGTTCGTGGACAGCTGGGAGGCCGCCGCCGGGCTGCCGCAACGCGATGTGGAAGCGGCGCCTGTTGCCGATTCGCGGCCAGGCGGGGTGGAGGTATCAGTGATCGCGGGGCGGCCCGATAGCCTGGGGCTGTACCGGCTGGAGCAGCTCATCGCGGAGATCGCGGAGCGCAGGCTCTGGCTGACGGACGGGTATTTTGTCGCCACCACCGCCTATGTGCGCGCCTTGGCCGGGGCGGCGCGCGGGGGGGTGGATGTGCGCCTGCTGGTGCCGGGCTCCAGCGACTGGCCACTGGTGGGGGCGCTCTCGAAGTCAGCCTACCGCCCGCTGCTGCAAGCGGGAGTGCGGGTGTTTGAGTGGAACGGACCGATGCTGCACGCCAAGACCGCCGTGGCGGATGGGTGCTGGAGCCGGATCGGGTCCAGCAACTCCAATCTGGCGAGCTGGATTACCAACCGGGAACTGGACGTGACCATAAAGGACCATGCGCTGGCAGCGCAGATGGAGGCGATGTACGAGGCGGACATGACCAACGCGACCGAGGTGGTGCTGGCGCGCGGGCGCAGCGGCATACCAAGGCCGGTGGCGCCCGATGGCCATGCGCAGGAGCGCACCCCCGCCAAGGCCGGGCGGCTGCTCTCGGGCGCCATCGGCCTGGGCAGCACGCTGAGCGCCTCCTTCACCCGGCGTCGCCAGCTTGACCCCACGGAATCACTCGTGGTGCTGGGCGGTGGTTTGGTCCTGCTGCTGCTCGGGGCCATGGCGGTGTTTCTGCCGCGGCTGGTCGCCTGGGCGGTCGCGGTCTTCGCGCTTTGGCCCGGTGTGGGGCTGGTGGTGCGGGGCGTGAGGCTGTGGTGGGCGAGCCGGAATGATGCCGCCCGCTGAATTCAGGATCATCAGCTGGAATCTGCTGCATTCCGTGGGGGCCGAGGCCGCGCATGTGCGCGCGCTGATCGAGCGCCACGACCCTGATTTATGCCTGATGCAGGAGGCGGCGGCGGGGATCGACGATCTGCCGGAGCAGCTGGGCGGGCATTATGCGCGCGTGGCGCTGCCGGGGCGCCACCATGGGCTGGCGGCCTGGAGCAAGCGCCCATTTCATGCGCCGGCGGGGAGTTTGGCCTTGCAGCGCGGCATGCTGGTGCGGCGGGTGTGCCAGATACTCGACCTCGGCGGTTTCAGCGTCGCCAATGTGCATCTCTCGCACGGGCAGTTGCTCAACCGGCGGCAGTTACGGCGCATTGCCGGCGTGCTGCCGCCCCAGGCGGCGATTTTGGGCGACTGCAACCTGCTGGGCGCGCCGCTGCTGCCGGGGTTTGAGGATGTGGGCGCGCGGATTGCGACGCACAGGATGAGCGGCGTGCTGCCGCTGCGGCTGGACCGCTGCTTCGTGCGCGGGTTGCGCTGCACCAGGGCGGAGGTTCTGGAGCAAGGGGCTTCCGACCACCGGCCACTGCTGGTTGTGCTGGCATCTGGTTGAGCGCCCCGGCATGGGCTACACACACACATGAGTGATGCGCGGCGGGCTTACCGGAAAAATGGGTTGATGCGGCGCAAATGGGTAAGACAGCTGCGGGATGTGCTGCTGCTGCCCCCTGCCCTGCTGTATGTGATCATCGAGGAGATTTTCTGGAACGGGGCCACGGCGCTGCTGCGGCAGGTTTCGCGGACCTGGCCGGTAAGGGCCTTACAGAAGCAGCTTGTGGCCTTGCCCGCCCCGGTTATTCTGCCGCTGTTTCTGGTGCCCGAAATTTTAAGCCATATCGGCGGGTTCTGGGCGGCTTATCTGATCACGCGCGGGGAGTGGGCGGCCGCGATGCTGGCGGGGATCGTGATTAAAGGCAGCGCCACGCTGATGGTCGTTTGGATCTACCAGAGCTGCGAGCGCAAGCTGCTCTCCATCGGCTGGTTCGCCGTGGTGCACCGGCAGGCGCTGCGCGGGCGCGATTGGGTGCTGGAGAAAATAAGGCCTGGCCGGGAGCTGGCGATGCGCCTGTTGCGGCGCAGCCGGGCCGGGGTTGTGCGGCGCTTTGCCGCGATCCGCCAGGTGCTGGCGATGAAGCTGGGGTTCAGGCGGCGGGGCTGAAGCCCCGTGGCTCAGGCTGACAATGCCAGCGGGCTCTGAATTATAAACCCTGACGACTTAACCATCGGCGCCATTCGCATAATTTGTTGGAAATATTGGTGAGCCCGGTGGGGGTCGAACCCACGGCCATTCGATTAAAAGTCGAATGCTCTACCACTGAGCTACAGGCTCTCCGTGCAGGGGGTGAACCAGA
>NZ_JABEVC010000131.1 GCF_013044125.1 Acidocella sp.
CGACAGCAACCGCGCGCCCCTTCGCCATTCCAGCCTCCTCGTACAAAACCCAGCCAGAATGTAGCCTATTTATCGATCAGGACACTAGTGGGACACGTCATTGAAAATGCCGTGTCCCACTAGCCAGATCGCACTTAAACTAATCAGGCCCTAACCCCGCACCTCAACCGCCGTTATCCCCGCCGCCAGCACCGCCAGCAAATCCCTCAATTCCAGCGCCACGCACCCCGCCGTCGGTGCTAAATCCGCCGCCGCCACATGCAGAAAAATCGCCGAGCCCCGCCCCGGCACAACCGGCGCCAGATTCCACCCCAGCACGCCGATCACATCATAAACCCCATCCGCGCGCCATAATGCCTCATGGCGGGCGGGGTAGGGCAGGCTCACCGGCCGGTTATACGCCGCATCGGCAACATCGTCGCACCAGCCGTCAAACTTTCCAATCGGCTCAACTGGCACCACACACGCCGGCGGCCTTATCCGGTCAGCGCGATACATCACCCGCAACAATTCCAGCCGCCCCAGCGGCGTTGCGCCATCGCCCTCAACCTTGTGCCCGCTCACGCCCGCGCGCCCGCACACCGCACGCAACTTCAGGCCAGCGCCCTGCAACAAACCGTTCTGGTAGTAGAACTCAACCAAGATAATGCCCGAACCGCGCGGCCTTGGTTGCCAGATACGCATCATTCACGCCATTGGGCGCAAACTCATGCGCCACCCTCGCCACCACCTCTATCCCGCAGGCTTCCAGCGAGGCCACCTTCTCAGGATTATTCGTCAACAATCGTATCCGCGTCATCCCCAGCGCGCGCAACATCGCCGCGGCAATCGAGAAATTGCGTTCATCCGCCTGCCAGCCCAGCGCCCGGTTGGCATCCAGCGTATCCAGTCCACGGTCCTGCATCGTATAGGCTCGCAATTTGTTGATCAGCCCGATCCCCCGGCCCTCCTGCGCCAGATACAGCACCGCCCCGGCGCCTTCGGCCGCCATCCGGGCAATCGCCCCGCGCAGTTGCGGCCCGCAATCGCAGCGCAAACTTCCCAGCAAATCACCGGTGAAACATTCCGAATGTACCCGCACCAGAGGCGCCTCCTGCGCCGCCGGATCGCCCACCAGGATGGCCATATGCTCAATCCCCTGGTCCAGCGCGCGAAAGGCGATCAGCCGCGCATCCCGCGCATCCTCAAGCGGCACCGCCACCTCCGCCACCTTGGTGAGCGAGGCCGCCAGCTCTAGAGGATAGGCCAGCAGATCTTCCGCCGGCACGCTCAGCAGATCATGCCCAGCCGGTACGCTGGCCCAGCCGTGGCGCACCGGCGCCACCACCATTGCAGGCAGCAGGCGCGCCAGCTTGCCCAGCGCCAGAGCCGCCGTGGCGGCGGCTGGCGGGTCCATCAGTTCAAAATGGGGCAGAATCTGTTCCATCGTGGGGTCTGCCACGCGCTTGAGTGTTTCAGAATCAATCAGCGGGCGGGCTAGTTTCAGGGCAATGGCCGGAGCGTGGGAATCAACTTCTCGTTGCAACACAGCGGCAGCCCGTGCGGGAGCCAGCAACAGCATGGCCCCTCCGCTGGAGAGTAGGTCGATCAGCCGCAGCCCTTCCGCCCCAACGGTTTCAGCCGGGGCGATGATCAGGGGCTGAGGCGCGGCTAGTACAACGGGCACACCGCGCCTAGCTTCCGCAATCGCGCGGTGCACGGCGCGTGTGCGCGGAGTTCCCAGTGCATTTCCGGTAGGTTTTAAAGCGGTCTTCATAACCTATAAATAAGCTGCTCATGGTACTTCTACCAGAGGTACTGACACTGGCGCAAAACAACTCTATATTTAGAGTATCAACGGAGAGAAATATGGCCAGCCAGCACTCAATTCTTGTCGTGGACGACGACACCGCCCTGAGAACGGTGCTGGTGGAGCAGCTTGCACAGGACGGCGAATTCGAACCTACCGAGGCGGACAGCCTGGCCCAGGCCGAGCAACAGCTTGCCGGAACGCATGCGCGTTTCGATGTGATTCTGCTCGATATCAGCCTGCCGGATGGCGACGGCCGGGATTATTGCAAAAAATTGCGCGTCAGAGGCATCAAGACACCGATCATCCTGCTCACCGGACACATGGAGGAGAATGATGTCGTCAGCGGGCTGGACGCAGGGGCCAATGACTATGTCGCCAAGCCGTTCCGGTTGAATGAGCTGCTGGCCCGCCTGCGTGCGCAGATGCGTGCTTTCGAGGGCTCGGAGGATGCGGTTTTCAACATCGGTTCATACACATTCCGCCCCGCGGCGAAGCAATTGACGGACATCGGGCGTAACAAAAAAGTACGGTTGACCGACAAGGAAAGCGCAATCCTGAAGTTCCTCTATCGCGCCGCCGGCAAGCCTGTATCGCGCCAGGTGCTGCTTAACGAGGTCTGGGGCTATAACGCCGCCGTCACCACGCACACACTGGAGACCCATATCTACCGGCTGCGCCAGAAGATCGAGCTGGACCCCGCGGTTTCCCGGCTGCTGCTGACCGAGGGCGGGGGCTACCGGTTGAACGCGGACTGCAGCGTCCCGGCCGCCTGAGGTGGATGCAAGTCATCCGGCTCTACTGTCCCGATTCTGAAATTCGTAACATCAAAATATCTTCCCGCGCGGGACACGCGCGCTTTGTTTTCAGTGGCCTGCTTGTCCCTTCCGTCCGCGGCGAG
>NZ_JABEVC010000132.1 GCF_013044125.1 Acidocella sp.
GGGCAGGGGGCGGCGGCGCACGGCTCACGCCGCTTGGGGGGCGCCTGCTCGCGGCCTACCGCGGGCTGGAGGCCGCCGCCGCCGGGGCGGGCGCTGCCTGTCTGCAGGAAATTGAAGCCGCATTAGCTGTTCCGCCGGAACGAAAATCCAGCTACGGTGGGCAAAATGATAAGTGATCTGCCAAATATCCTCACCCTCTCGCGCATCGGCGCGATTCCCTTGCTCGTGCTCTTTGTCGCCATCGGCGCGCCCTGGGCGGATTTTCTGGCCGCCCTGGTGTTTCTCATCGCGGCGGTGACCGATTATCTTGACGGCCGGCTGGCCCGTGAAATGGCCCAACTGTCGGATTTCGGCCGCATGCTCGATCCGATCGCCGACAAACTGCTGATCGGCGCGACGCTGATGGCGCTGGTCGGCTTTGGCCACCTGCCGGGCTGGGGCATCTACCCCGCCATCGTCATCATGCTGCGCGAAATCCTGGTCAGCGGCCTGCGCGAATATCTGGCTGAACTGCGCATCGGCCTGCCGGTGACGCGCCTGGCCAAATGGAAAACCGGCGTGCAGATGGTGGCGCTCGGCCTGCTGCTGCTGGGGAGCGGCGGCGCGCGGATCATCGGGCTCGGCTGGCTGCCGATGGCCTGGATCGGCGGCACCTTGTTATGGATGGCCGCGGTCCTCACCCTTGTCACCGGCTGGGATTACCTCACCGCCGGACTGCGCCACGCCAGCGCCCCCCGTCCCGGCGCCTGAACAAGCGCGCATTTCCTCCGGGCGCCGGTTCGGCTAAACACGGGCGCAAGCGCATGGGAGTCACGGTTTTGCGGCATCGTCTGGTTCTGGGTCTGGTATTGTTGTTGTCCGGTTGCGCGAGCGAGCGCCATTTCGCCGCGGACTCCTTATGGCCGTTCGGCAATCCGAATGCGCCCAGGGTGGCGAGCGAAACCGCCCAGCGTTCCCTTGGCAAAAGCCCGGATGTCACGCCGATTCCGCCGCAGGCGGGCGATGTCTGGCCCGGCCCGGTGCAGCCGATGCCGACGTTGAGCGACATCCAGAAAAACGCGAATCTGCCGCTCGGCCAGTCCTACACGCCCTCGCTGCCCTCGCCCTACCCGCCCGGGCAGGGGCCAGCGCCAGGCTCCACCGGCACAGCCGGCGGCACCTTATACGCGGTTCCTGCGGGGGCGGCGCCACAGGTGGTGCCCTCCGCCAGCAGCGGCAATTAAAATGAAGCTGCTTTATTTTGCCTGGGTACGGGAAAAAATAGGGCAGACCGAGGAAAATCTGCCCCTGCCGGAAGGCGTCTCCACAGTCGGCGGCCTCATTTCCTGGCTGCGCGCGCGCTCGCCCGGCCATGCCGCCGCTTTCGCTGACCCCAGGCTGATCCGCTGCGCGATCGGCCAGGAATTCGCAGGCCTGGACACCCCCCTCGCCGGCGCCGCCGAGGTGGCTTTTTTCCCGCCCGTCACAGGTGGCTGAATTGCCGCGCATCCTCGTCCAGGCGGCGGATTTCAACCCCGGCGCCGAGTTGGCGCGGCTTGGCGGCGAGGAGACTGGCGGCATCGCCAGCTTCACCGGTATCGTGCGCGCCAGCCATGGCGGCAGCCCGCGAATCGCCGCCCTCACGCTGGAGCATTATCCGGGCATGACCGAGGCGGCTTTGGCAAAACTCGCAGCCTGCGCGCAGGCCCGCTGGGAGCTTACCGGCTGCACCATCATCCATCGCGTCGGCAGGCTGTTGCCGGGGGAGAACATCGTGTTCGTGGCGGCGGCCAGCGCGCACCGGGGCGATGCCCTGCAGGCGGTGGCGTTTTTGATTGATTATCTGAAAACCAGCGCCCCGTTCTGGAAGGCCGAGGAGCGCGAGGACGGCACCCGCCAGTGGGTGGCCGCCCGCGCGGCGGACGAGGCGGCCGCGGCGGGCTGGGATGAATAGACTCTCCGGCAAAGGTTTGCCCCGCCCGGCGGGTCGGCTATAGACGCCTCCATGAACCTGAAAGATCACATTCGCGGCATCCCTGATTTCCCCAAGCCGGGAATTCTTTTCTATGACATCTCAACCCTGCTGCGCCATGCCGATGCCTGGCAGGTGGCCATGGGCCGGATGGCCAACGTGGTGCGGGCGTATCATCCCACCGTGCTGGCCGGGGTGGAGAGCCGCGGCTTTCTGCTGGCCGCGCCGCTGGCGCTCAAGCTGGGCTGCGGCTTTGTCATGCTGCGCAAGCGCGGCAAGCTGCCTGGCGAGACCGTGGGGCTGGACTACGATCTGGAATACGGAACCGACCGGATCGAAATTCAGGCCGATGCCGTGACGCCGGGCGCGAAGGTGGTGGTGGTCGACGATCTGCTGGCCACGGGCGGCACCATGGCTGCTGGCATTAAACTGTTGCAGAACGTCGGTGCCGACGTGGTCGCTGCGGCCGCGCTGATCGAGCTGACCTTCCTGAACGGCCGCCAGAAGTTAGACGTTCCCTTCGAGGCGCTTGTTCAGTACGACGATTGAGCCTGCCATTAATTGGCCACGAATAAGGCGTGACGTGCCGTTTGACCGAAAGAGGGTGGTAGTCCGAATGAATCGCCGGCAGCTTATGCGCGGATTGGCTTTGGCGTCCCTGGTGCCGTTTGGTGCGGGGCGTGCGCGGGCCTTGGCTGCCCTCACATTGCTGGTGGCCGGGCCGGACGGCCAACAGACCAGCCGTTGGGGCAAGGCCTGTGCGCTGGCGATGCAGTCCGGCTTTCCCGGCGCGCCCACCATCGCCACCCAGGCGGTCGGCGGGCTGGACGGCGTCACCGGCGCCAACCGGCTGGACGCGCTGGTTGTCCCCGACGGTAAAACCGCGGCCATTTTGCCGGGAGCGGCGATGACCGCCTGGCTCACCAGCGATTCGCGCGTGCATTTTGACCCCACGCGCTGGGTGCCGCTGATGGCCGGGGCCAACTCCGGTGTGCTGGTGGCGCGCCTGCCCGCCGGCGCACCGCCGGATTTAAACACCCTGCAATCCATGGCCCCTTTGAAACTGGCGGCCGACCAGCCCGAGAGCAACGATCTCGCCGCGCTGCTCGCCCTGGCCCGGCTTGGCGTCTCCACGCTTCCGGTGTTCGGCCTGCGCAGCACGGATGCCAAAATCAGCGCCTTCATCGCCGGGGAGGTGGATGCGGTGTTCCTCTGCGGCGAGGGTGTGCCTGAGGATATCGCCCCCCTAACCGCCGGCGGCGGCGTGCCGGTGTTCAGCCTGGGTCTGCAAAACGCTGACGGCAGCATCAGCCCCGACCCGGCGTTTCCCAACCTGCCCGACGCCACGGCCCTCGGCCCCAGCGTCACCCCCTTCCTGGACACCTCCTACCGCGCCGCCGCCTGCGCCGCGCGGCTGGATTTCATCATGGTGCTGCCGCGGCTGACTGATCCGGGCCTCATCGCGCAATGGCGCCAAGCCGCCAGTGAGGCCACCGCCGCCCCGGCCCTGGTTGCCGCCGCCAGCGCCAGCTCGATCGCCCTGGAATCGGCACCCGCGGTCATCGCGAGCCTTACCGCCCTCAACCTCACACCCGCCGACCAGGCGGATATGCTGTCGTTCCTGACCAAGAATTTCGGCTGGCAGCCGGGCTGATTTGGCAAAGCCGGCCAAATCCTTCGTCTGTTCGGCCTGCGGCAGTGTGTTCCCCAAATGGGGCGGGCGCTGCGAGGCCTGCGGCGCCTGGAACACGCTGGAGGAGCAGGCCGCCATTCCGGCGCTGCCCGGCGGCCTCAAAGCCACCGGCAACGCACGCGGCAAAAAGATCGAATTCGTCGGCCTCTCGGGCATAACGCCGCCGCCGCCGCGCGTGCCCACCACCATCGCGGAGTTTGACCGCGTGCTCGGCGGCGGGCTGGTCCCGGCATCGGTCGTTCTGGTCGGCGGCGATCCCGGCATCGGCAAATCCACTTTACTATTACAGGCGGGCGCCGCGCTGGGCTGTGCGGGCAGCCAGGTCATCTACATCTCTGGCGAAGAGTCGGTGGACCAGATCCGCATGCGCGCTGCCCGCCTCGGCCTCACCGATGCGCCGATGCACCTCGCCGCCACCACCCAGCTGGGGGACATCCTGGCCAGCCTCGCGCAATTCCCCGATGCCGCGCTGGTCGTCATCGACTCCATCCAGACCATGTGGACCGAAAGCGTGGACTCCGCCCCCGGCAGCGTCACCCAGGTCCGCGCCGCTGCGTTCGAGCTCATCCGCGCCGCCAAATCCCAGGGTTTCGCCCTCATGCTGGTGGGTCACGTCACCAAGGAGGGCAACCTCGCCGGCCCGCGCGTGCTGGAGCACATGGTCGATGTCGTGCTCCATTTCGAAGGCGACCGCGGCCACCAGTTCCGCATTCTGCGCGGTGTGAAAAACCGCTTTGGCGCCACTGATGAAATTGGCGTCTTCGAGATGACCGGCGGCGGCCTCGCCCAGGTGCTCAACCCCTCGGCCTTGTTCCTGGCGGAGCGCCGGGGCAATGTCTCCGGCAGCGCGGTGTTCGCTGGGCTGGAGGGCTCGCGCCCGGTTCTGGTGGAAATCCAGGTCCTGCTCGCGCCTAATCCCGGCGGTTCGCCCCGCCGCTCCGTCATCGGCTGGGATTCCGGGCGGCTGTCGATGCTGCTGGCGGTTCTGGAGTCGCGTTGCGGCTTAAAATTGGCGATGAACGATGTGTACCTCAACGTCGCCGGCGGCCTGCGCGTCACCGAACCGGCGGCGGACATGGCGGTGGCCGCCGCCCTCATTTCCGCCGCGTCAGATGTTCCAACCGACCCTTCCATGGTCTTCTTCGGTGAAATCGGCCTCTCCGGCGAGCTGCGCCAGGTCGCGCAGGCGGAGCTGCGCCTGAAGGAAGCCGCCAAACTCGGCTTCGCCCAGGCCGCGGCGCCCAAGCGCGTGGCGGGCGGGGCGGCGCGGATCGCCATTCCCTCCAGCCTCAAGCTGCTGGAGATCGGCCATCTCACGGATCTTGTTGGCATCGCCACATCAGGGGTAAAACGTGCCGCGCCCAAGACCAAGAACAAGGAGCAGGAATGACCTGGATTGATGCCGCGGCCCTGGTGATTGTGATTCTCTCCGCGGCGTTCTCCATGGTGCGTGGTTTTGTGCGCGAGGCCCTGGGCGTTGCCGCGTGGATCGGCGCCGCCTTCGCGGCAGTGAAATTCTACTCCCTGGTGCAGCCCGAAATGGCGAGCATCCTGCCCAAAAACCTTGTTGACTATGGTTCGATGGCGCTGGTTTTCCTCGTGGTGCTGATCGTGCTGAGCCTGATCAGCGCGCTGATCGGCGGCTATGTAAGAGATTCCGCCCTCTCCGGGCTGGACAGCAGCCTCGGCCTGGTGTTCGGCGCGGTGCGCGGCGCGCTCGTCGTCTGCCTGGCCTATATCGCGCTTTCCGTCGGCGTCGCGCCCGAGCAATGGCCCGCTCCGGTGAACAACGCCCGTTTTCTGCCAATGGCGTATCAGGGAGCCACGGCGCTGGTTTCTCTGCTGCCCAAACAATACCAACCGAAGGTGGACCCGCTGCCAGGCAAGCCCGCGCCCAGCGCTGGAAGCCTGATGCAGCAGCCGGTCGCGGGCAGCGCGCTGAGCGCGCATTAACAAAGCGGGGGAGAGCAATGCGCATGCTCTTCTCGACATCGGACTGTCACAAGGCTAGTTGAGGCGCGAGCGATTTAGAGTGGGGGTAGAGGCTACCGTGATCGATGATGACAAGCCTCATGAGGAGTGCGGCGTATTCGGTGCTTGGAACGTCACTGATTCAGCGGCGATAACGGCGCTTGGCCTGCATGCGTTGCAGCATCGCGGGCAGGAGGCAACCGGCATCGTCACGCATGATGGCGTGCGTTTCCATTCGCATAAGGGCCTGGGCCTTGTGGGCGACAATTACGGCGACGCGAAAATCATGGCCGGCCTGCCCGGCACGCGCGCCATCGGCCATAATCGCTACGCCACCACGGGCGAGACCGTGCTGCGCAACGTGCAGCCGCTGTTCGCCGAGTTTGAATTCGGCGGCTTCGCTGTCGGCCATAACGGCAACCTCACCAACGCGCACACCCTGCGCAAGGCGCTCACCCGCCGGGGCTGTCTGTTCCAGTCCACCATGGACTCTGAGGTCTTCGTCCACCTCATCGCCATCAGCCTCTATGCCAGCGTCATCGACCGGCTGATTGACGCCATCAAGCAGGTCATCGGCGCCTATTCGCTGGTTGCGCTCACCGATGAACACCTGATCGGCGTGCGCGACCCGCTGGGCGTGCGCCCGCTCATCCTCGGCCGTGTGCACGGCGCGGATGGCAACGCCGGCTGGATTCTCGCCTCCGAAACCTGCGCGCTCGACATTGTCGGCGCTGATTTCATCCGCGACGTCGAGCCCGGCGAAATCGTGCTGATCGACGATACCGGCGTGCGCAGCATCAAGCCCTTCGCGCCGCAGAGCCCGCGCTTTTGCGTGTTCGAATACATCTATTTCGCCCGGCCCGACTCGGTGATGGAGGGCACCTCCGTCTACAACGCCCGCAAGCTCATCGGCGCGCAATTGGCCAAGGAGGCCCCGGCCGAGGCGGATGTCATCGTCCCCGTGCCCGATTCCGGCGTCCCCGCCGCGATGGGCTTCGCCGAGGCCAGCGGCATCGCCTTCGAACTCGGCATCATCCGCAACCACTACGTCGGGCGCACCTTCATCGAGCCGACCGACCAGATCCGCCATCTTGGCGTGCGCCTGAAACATTCGGCTAACCGCGCGATCCTGGAGGGCAAGCGCGTCGTGCTGGTGGATGATTCCATCGTGCGCGGCACCACCAGCCAGAAAATCGTCGAGATGGTCCGCGCCGCCGGGGCTGCCGAGGTCCATATGCGCATCGCCGGCCCGCCGACCGCCTATTCCTGCTTCTACGGCATTGATACGCCCGAGCGCAGCAAGCTCCTCGCCGCGCGCAACAGCGTCGAGGAGATGGCCAAGCTGATCGGCGTTGACAGCCTGGCCTTCATCTCCATTGACGGCCTCTACCGCGCCCTGGGCAAACCCGGCCGCGACCCCAAAAAACCGGCCTTCTGCGATGCCTGCTTCACCGGCGACTACCCGATCGCCCTCACCGACCACATCGAGCCGCGCGATGAGCAACTAACCCTGCTCGCCGAACTCAACTGATGGACGATGTAGCCGCCTATCTCTGGGTTGCCCTTGGCGGGGCGCTCGGCAGTGTGGCGCGCTTCGCCTTGGGCAACGCCATGGTCCTGCTTACCGGCCCCGCCTTTCCCTGGGGCACGCTGCTCATTAATGTCATCGGCTCCTTCGTCATCAGCTTTTTCGGCATGCTCACCGGCAGCGGAGACCGATTCGCCCTGCCATATGAGGCGCGGGTTTTCGTTACGGTCGGCATTTGCGGTGGATTCACTACATTCTCATCATTCAGCCTGCAGAGCGTGGACCTCATCCGCTCCGGCCAGCCAGGCCGCGCCGGGCTCTATGCCGCCGCCTCCGTGATTCTCTGTCTTGCGGCTTCCGGCCTTGGCTTTTTGTCAGCGGCGGCGCTCAATAATAACGTTGGCCCCGCGCATTCTCTGTAGAGCGCGATCGTTTGAGGTTCGCTCAGCCGAGCGAGCCGAAAGCGTGAATCGCCCTCAAAAAATGGCTAGAGCCTGATCGCACATAAACCAATCAGGCTCTAGCCGGGCGGCAGGCAATCGGTAGGCAGCGCCGCGCCGTAAGAGATTAAATTTCAGACGGAATTTGTGTTATTTAAGCAACAGGAGTGTTGCAAAACGAATATACGCTTTCTTTTGACTGGCCGGGTGACCGGATCGGCATGTAGATTGCCATTTCGTTGTGACGAGATGGCGCAAAATCAGGTTTTCCCCTGAATGAGGGACGTTTCGGGCTACGTTTTAGGCATTTAAGCGCAACCGCTGCGCAAACAGGAGGCATAATGATTACCATGCGTCGGCAACTTCTCGGACTGGGCTTCGTCGCCGCGTCCTCTCTTTTCGCTCTTCACGCGGCCCAGGCCATGAGCGGCCCCACGGCGATCACGATTGACGGTGGCCCGCTCGGCTCGCTCGCGCTCAGCGGCGGCGTTGACGGCTATGGCTATTACCTGGGCGAGACCAACAGCAACGGCAACATGCCGGGCACCAACAAGGACATCGGCGCCAACGTCGCCAACGGCCTGGTCGAGTTGCAGAAGACCTCCGGCGTCCTGCAGTTCACGGTTGAAGTCGGCTCCAACGGCGGCGCCGTCACCCTCGGCACCGCCCCGAGCCAGACCACCATCAGCAACCTCTCCACCGGCCCGCTCTATGCCGGTTATGTCACCGTCGCGCCCACCGGCTCGCCGTTCACGGTCTCCGTCGGCCAGATGGGCTCGCTCGAAGGCTACGAATCCGGCGTTGACTGGAACAATTCCAACCAACTCACCACCGGCATCTTCTATGTTGAAAACGCCCAGGATCGCGGCGTGCAGCTCAACTATTCGCAGGGCCCGGTCTCGGCCTCCGTGCAGCTGGGCGATGGTTACGACACCGGCGTGTTCAACTTCCTGCAGGCTCTGGGCAGCTATTCGTTCAATTCCAACAACACGCTCAGCGTCTTTTACGCCGGCAACCTGGGCCGCACCGGCCTGAATGCCCATACCTACGCCGGCACCGGCAACTACAACACCACCTCTGTTTACAACTACGGCTCCTACTTTGATAACTCGCAGATGGTTGGCGCCTACTACAGCTACACCAACGGCAACCTGAACGTGGTGCCCGAAGTGCAGTACCAGATCGCCAAGGCTGACGCGCAGCTTGGCCAGAATAAGGCGACCAGCAACTTGGGCGCCGCTGTGTTCGGTGACTACTCTTTCGCCAACACCCCCTACTCGTTGGGCGGCTGGGTTGAGTACTTCACCTCGCACACCTCCAGCCTCGACAACAGCACCTGGTTCATTGCGCCGGATGCCGAAGCTGTTGGCTTCTCGGCAACCCCGACCTGGCAGTATAAGGACCTGTTCGCCCGTGCGGACGTTGGTTACCTCTACCTGCTCAACCGTACCCAGGCGAACGGCACCAAGACCGGTTTTGGCAGCAACGCCAACGACCGCGGCATTTTCCAGAGCACTCTGGAAGCGGGCCTGCTGTTCTAAGAGTCTGATCGTTTGAGGCTGACGCGCGCAAGCGCGGCAGCCGAAAGCGTGAATCAGCCTCTTATCAAAAATCTGCTACGTCTAACGGCAATGCGGCCGGACCTTCGGCTCCGGCCGTTTTTGTTTCGACTATAAAGGCAGCTTCGCCGTCCGCTTCACCGTGCGCAGCGTGAGGGTTGATTGCACCCGGCTCACCCCCGGCACGCTGGTCAGCACCTCCGAGTGCAGCCGCTCCAGATCCGCCATGTCCCGGAAAATCACCCGCAACAGATAATCCGACTGCCCGGCCAGCAGATAACATTCCTGAATCTGCGGCACGAGATTCACCTTCGCCTCGAATGCGTCCAGCTTCTTGCGGTCCTGCCCATCGAGCGTGATGAAAACATAAGCAGTCCCCGGATACCCCGCCGCGCTCTGGTCGAGCACCAGATGCGTCCCGGCCACCAGATCCCCCTGCATCAGCAAATGCAGCCGCCTTAAACAGGCCGATGGCGATAAATTCACCTTTTCCGCCAGCTCCGCGTTGGAGAGCCGGCCATCACCCTGCAAGGCGTTCAGAATTTGCACATCCCGCGCGTCGATCTCATTCATTAACATAAACTTCAAATAATTGATGATTTATTAGAATATATCACCATCAATACCCCAAAATCCATACTAAATTCGTGAAAAATTTTACGGAATCCAGCTATTATTCACCTCAACGGCTGAAACCTCGGCCGGTTTGAAAACGGGAGAAATTGTCTCATGCGTATCGGTGTACCGGCTGAAATCAAAGACCATGAAGACCGCGTCGGCCTCGTGCCCGCCTCGGTGCGTGAACTCACCCATCGCGGCCATGAAGTCTCGGTCGAAGCCGGGGCCGGGCACGGCATCGGCATTTCCGACGCCGACTATGAGTCCGCCGGCGCCAAAATCGTCGCCGGAGCTGATGATATCTGGGCCAAATCCGAAATGGTCATCAAGGTGAAGGAGCCCTTGTCCGCCGAGCGCAAAAAGCTGCGCCCCGGCCAGGTTCTGTTCACCTATCTCCACCTCGCTCCAGACCCCGAGCAAACCAAAGACCTGCTGGCCTCCGGCGCCACCTGCATCGCCTATGAGACCGTCACCAGCCCCTCCGGCGCGCTGCCGCTGCTCACCCCGATGTCCGAAGTCGCCGGCCGCATGGCCGTGCAGGTGGGCGCGCATTACATGGAAAACGCCACCGGCGGGCGCGGCATGCTGCTCGGCGGCGTCCCCGGCGTGGCCCCGGCTGAGGTGCTCATTCTCGGCGGCGGCGTCTCGGGCGCGAATGCCGCCCTCATCGCCATCGGCATGGGCGCTGATGTCACCGTGGTGGACCGCAACACTGACGTTCTGCGCCGCCTCGTGGCCCAGCACGGCACCCGCATCAAAACCGTGTTCTCCACCCAGCACGCCATCGCCACCCATATCGCCACGGCGGATCTCGTCATCGGCACGGTGCTGATCCCCGGCGCCGCGGCGCCCAAGCTGGTCACCCGCGCGTTGCTGCAAACCATGAAGAAGGGCGCGGTCATCGTCGATGTCGCCATCGACCAGGGCGGCTGCACCGAGACCTCGCGCGCCACCACCCACTCCAACCCCACCTATGTGGTTGACGGCGTGATTCATTATTGCGTGGCCAACATGCCCGGCGGCGTCGCCCGCACCTCCACCTTCGCGCTCAATAATGCGACTTTGCCCTTCGCCCTGGCGCTGGCTGATAAAGGCTGGAAACAGGCCCTGAAGGACGATCGCCACCTGCGCGATGGCCTCAACGTCCACGCCGGCAAAGTCACCCACCCGGCTGTCGCCGCTGCGCTGGGCTACATCTGCGAGCCGGTGGAAAACGCGCTGGCCTGAATCCCGCTCCAACCGCGGCGGGGGTTCGCCCCCGCCGTTCGCGCCGGCCTCACCTCGCGGGCCATGCCCAATTTCTCCAGGGCATGGCGCGGGGTGCTATGCGTTTTATGCATGCGTGAAATGTTGCTGAGGGGCTGTTTCCGGTCAAAACACGCGCCTACCCGATAGGATGCAATGCCGTGAGAGCATGAGTAAGCGCTAAGCAGCCTGGAAGGCCAGTTCCATCATGGCGGACTATGGCTGGTGTTGGAGGAATGGGACTTGCTGCCGACCGATATCAAAGATCCCGGCTATTTCCACAAAGTGGTGGATTGCCAGTTCGCCTGTCCGGCCCATACGCCGGTTCCCGAATATATCCGCCTGATCGCCGCCGGCCGCTATGGCGATGCGTATATGGTCAACTGGAAATCCAACGTATTTCCAGGCATTCTGGGCCGGACGTGTGACCGCCCCTGCGAGCCTGCCTGCCGCCGCGGGCGGGTTGAGGAGCAGCCGGTGGCCATCTGCCGGCTCAAGCGCGTCGCCGCTGACTATAAGGGGGATATCGCGGAGCGCATGCCATCCCCCGCCGCCACAAAAAACGGCAAGCGCATCGCGGTGGTCGGCGCGGGGCCGTCCTCGCTCACGGTGGCGCGCGATCTCGCCCCCCTTGGCTATGAGATCACCATTTTTGATGAAAACGAGAAGGGCGGCGGCATGGTCCGCACCCAGATCCCCAAGTTCCGCCTGCCCGAGGAAGTCATTGACGAAGAAGTCGGCTATGTCCTGGGCCTGGGGGTTGAAACCCGCTTCGGCGAAAGGGTGAACAGCCTCAAATCCCTGCTCGATGATGGCTATGACGCCGTATTCATCGGCACCGGCGCCCCGCGCGGGCGCGATCTCGCCATCCCCGGCCGCCAGGAAGCCGCCGCCAATATCCATCTGGGGATCGACTGGCTCTCCTCGGTCTCTTTCGGTCATGTCACCAGCATCGGCAAGCGGGTCGTCGTGCTTGGCGGCGGCAACACGGCGATGGACTGCTGCCGTTCCGCGCGGCGCATGGGCGGCGAGGACGTCAAGGTCGTCGTCCGCTCCGGCTTCAAGGAAATGAAGGCCAGCCCGTGGGAAAAAGAAGATGCGATGCATGAGGACATTCCCATCCTCAACTTCATGGTGCCCAAGGAGTTCACCCATGAGAACAACCGCCTGACCGGCGTTGTGTTCGAGACCGTGCACGCCGTCTACGACGATAAAGGCCGCCGCCAGTTGGTGAACAATGGCGAGCCGGATGTACATATCCCATGCGATGACGTTCTGCTCGCCGTCGGCCAAGAGAACGCCTTCCCCTGGATCGAGCGCGACATCGGCATCGCCTTTGACCGCTGGGGCATGCCGGTGGTGAATGAGACCACCCACAGCTCCACAAACGAAAAAGTATTTTTTGGCGGCGACGCCGCATTCGGCCCCAAAAACATCATCTGGGCCGTCGCCCACGGCCACCAGGCGGCCATCTCCATTGATCGTCTCTGCCAGGGCCGCGCGGTTGAGGACCGTCCGGCCCCGGCCGTGAGCATGGCCAGCCAGAAAATGGGCATCCACGAGTGGAGCTACGACAACGAGGTCTCCAACGACCACCGCTTCGCCGTCCCCCATGCTGAAAAAACCGTGGCGCTGGCCAATATCAAAACCGAGGTCGAGCTTGGCTTCGATCTTAAGCAGGCCCTCGCCGAAGCCCAGCGCTGCCTCAATTGCGATGTGCAGACCGTCTTCTCCGCCCCCGCCTGCATCGAATGCGATGCCTGCGTCGACATCTGCCCCGAGGATTGCATCACCTTCACCGCCGATGGCGAGGAGGCCGATCTGCGCGGCCGCCTTAATGCCCCGGCGCGCAACCTCAGCCAGGATCTCTACATCGCCAGCGGGTTGAAGACCGGGCGCATCATGGTCAAGGATGAGGATGTCTGTCTGCACTGCGGCATGTGTGCCGAGCGTTGCCCAACCGGTGCCTGGGATATGCAACGTTTTCTCTTCGATATGGCACAGGCGGGAACAGCATGCTCCAAGTCGTAAAACCGGTTGACGGCCTCGTCCGCGTCAACGATTTCGTCGTCAAATTCGCCAACGTCAATGGCTCCGGCTCCGCCAGCGCCAACCAGATGTTCGGCAAGGCCATCCTGCGCATGGGCGTACCTGCGGCCACGCGCAACATCTTCCCCTCCAACATCCAGGGCCTGCCGACGTGGTATGAGATCCGCGTCTCCGAGGCCGGCTACCTGGGTGCGCGCGAGGGCACGGATTTCATGGTTGCGATGAATCCGCAAACCTGGGACCAGGACATCGCCTCCATCCTCCCCGGCGGCTATCTGTTCTACGATTCCAGCCGCGTGGTGCCCGAGAGCCGCCTGCGTAACGACATCGTCATCATCGGCATGCCGCTCACCGAGCTTTGCAACCGTGTTTATACTGACCCGCGCCAGCGCCAGCTCTTCAAGAACATCATCTATGTCGGCGCCATCGCGGCTCTGCTGGATATCGAGATCGAGGTGCTGGAAGCCCTCATCGCCGAGCAGTTCAAGGCCAAGGAAAAGCTGATCTCCGCCAACATCCAGGCGCTGCACATGGGGCGGGAGTACGCGCAAACCAACCTGCAATGCCCCATCGGCCTGCGTGTGCGCCGCTCCAACGCCGTGGGTGATCGTATCGCCATCGAAGGCAACGCCGCCGCCGGCCTCGGCGCGGTTTATGGCGGCGCCACGGTCGCGGCCTGGTATCCCATCACCCCGTCCACTTCGCTGGTCGAGGGTTTCCAGAAATACTGCACCCGCTTTCGCGTCGATAAGCAAACCGGCGTGCATAACTTCGCCATCGTGCAGGCCGAGGACGAACTCTCCTCCATCGGCATGGTCATCGGCGCTTCCTGGAACGGCGCGCGCGCCTTCACCGCCACCTCCGGCCCCGGTATTTCGCTGATGCAGGAATTCTTCGGCCTAGCCTATTTCGCCGAAATCCCCGCTGTCATCTTCGATGTCCAGCGCGCCGGCCCCTCCACCGGCATGCCCACCCGCACCCAGCAATGTGACGTTCTGGCCTGCGCCTATGCCTCGCATGGCGATACCAAACACGTCCTGCTCTTCCCCGAAGACCCCTATGAGTGCTTCACCTTCGGCGCCCAGGCGTTTGACCTTGCCGAGCGCCTGCAAACCCCGGTGTTTGTTCTGCTTGATCTCGACATCGGCATGAACGAGCGCCTCACGCGCCCGCTCGTCTGGGATGACTCCAAAAAGATGGATCGCGGCAAGGTGATGACCGCCGAAGAGCTCGAAGCCGGCAAGGAGTTCGGCCGCTACCTCGATGTCGATGGCGACGGCATCACCTACCGGACCTATCCCGGCGCCCATCCCACCCGCGGCTCCTTCTTCACCCGCGGTACCTCGAAGGACCGTTACGCCCGCTACACCGAAGCCGGTGCGGCCTATGAGGACAACATGCAGCGCCTGGATGTTGGCGGAGATCAGCTTTTCCTTGGCCTTGAACTGCTCGGCGATGA
>NZ_JABEVC010000133.1 GCF_013044125.1 Acidocella sp.
AACCATACACCGAGTCTAGAATATTCGCTTACCGCGCCGGAATCCCCCCAGAGCAGAATTCCCCTCCACGATTCAATTATTTATCAACAGACCCTTAGTGGCGGCAAACCGGCAGAATCACAACAAACTGAAATCGCTCAGCTATCTTTTTCGTTCAGGCTCTTAAGCATTTATGGCGGGGAGGTTGAGCAGATCCCTGGTTTGCCGCGGTGCGGCGGCTTAGCTTGAGGCGGCGGGCCCTTCCGCTTTTGCCTAAAACTTGCCACATTCTCCCCATTATGCGCATGCACGCCTCTTGCGCCGCCCGGCCCGGCCCGGACGGCTACGACGCCATTCTGCTCCTCGGTCCTCCGGGGGCGGGAAAATCTGATTTTTTGCTGCGGCTGATCCACGAGGGTTTCAGCCTTGTGGCCGATGATCAGGTGGTGATTTGGAACGGGATCGCCAGCGCGCCGGCGGCACTGGCCGGGTTGCTGGAGGTGCGCGGGCTTGGCATTTTCCGCCTGCCGCATCTGGCCAGCGCGCCGCTGCGCTTGGTTGTCAGCCTTGGGGTGCCCGCCGCGCGCCTGCCGGAACCGCAAACCCATGCGCAACTGGGCTTGCCATGCGTTACCATAGACCCGGCGCAGACTTCCGCCGTTGCCCGCGCCGTCCTGGCGCTGGAGGCCGCCTGTGGCCGCCTCACACAGGTTGCGGGGAGCTTCGCGCCATGAGCGGCGCCGGCCAGAAGCTCAGCATTGTTCTTGTCACCGGCTTCTCCGGGGCGGGCAAGAACGCTATTTTGCGCGCGCTGGAAGACCTGGGGTTCGAGACCATCGACAACCCCCCCCTCGCCACGCTGGAAGATCTGGCCAGCCGGGCCGAGAAAAACCTCGCCATCGGGGTTGATGCTCGCTCGCGCGGGTTTTCCTCGGAGGCGGTGCTGGAAACCCTTGCCCGGCTGCGCGTGCATCCGGCGCTTGCCCCCTCCCTGGTGTTTGCCACCGCAACCCAGGACGTGCTGCTGCGCCGCTACTCCGAGACCCGCCGCCGCCACCCGCTCGCGCAATCAGGGCCGGTGGCGGAGGGAATCGCGCTGGAACGCGCGCTTACGGCGCCGCTTGCGCAGGCGGCCGACTTACGGATTGACACCTCGAACCTCCCGCTGGCGCGCCTGCGGGCCATCGTTGAGCAGAATTTCGGCGCCGGCGCCCCGCCGATGGCGATTTCCCTGGTCTCCTTTGCCTATCCCGGCGGCCTCCCGCCTGAGGCGGACCTGGTTTTCGATGTTCGATTTTTGCGCAATCCGCATTACGACCCCACCCTGCGCCCGCTGAGTGGCCTTGATCCTGAAGTTGGCAGTTTCATCGAGCAGGACCCTGATTTTGCTGTTTATTTTAGCCACATCAAGGGCATGGTTGAATTTTTATTGCCGAGATTCGTGCAGGAAGGAAAAAAATATGCAACAATCTGTATCGGATGTACCGGGGGGCAACACAGATCAGTGTATATGATTGAAAAATTGAAGAGCTGTTTAGGCAGAGCGGGGTGGCGCGTGAGCGTTACCCACCGCGAAGCCGCGAAGTTTGAAGCCGCTCGGGCCAACCAGAAATTACACGCCAAGGAATGAGTCTCTCAACATGATCGGTCTGGTTCTTGTTACCCATGGCGCGCTGGCCGTTGCCCTGCGCGATGCCATGGAACACGTTGTCGGCAAACAGAAGAACGTTGCCACCGTGTGTGTGGAATCGGATGCCGAATTCGAGAGCCAGCGCGCGGAAATCGCCCGCCGGCTGGAGGAGGTCAATTCCGGCGATGGCGTCATCCTGCTGACCGACATGTTCGGTGGCACCCCCAGCAATCTGGCGATGTCCATGTTGAGCCAGCCGGGGGTTGAGATCATCGGCGGGGTGAACCTGCCCATGCTGGTGAAGCTGGCGAAAATCCGCGGCACGCAGGCACTGGCCGAGGCCGTGCGCTGCGCCGAGGACGCCGGGCGCAAATACATCTGTTCGGGCCATGAAATTCAGAGCCCCACCACCACCCCGCGCGCCGCGGAGTAAGGCATGAGCGAGAACAGTGCGGCGATTACAATGGATGCCGGCATCATTAACCGGCGCGGTCTGCACGCGCGCGCGGCGGCCAAGCTGGTCACCTTGGCGGAGCGCTTCAGCGCCTCGGTCGATGTCGCGAAGGATGGCCAGCGTGTTTCCGCCCGCTCGATCATGGGGCTGATGATGCTGGGCGCCGGGCAGGGGAGCAGGGTGCAGCTCATTGCCGAGGGGTTTGACGCGCGGGAGGCGCTGGACGCCATCGCCGCGCTCATCGAGGCCGGCTTTAATGAAACAGACTAGCCGGACCGAACAGCGTTTCACCGGCCACCCGGTCTCGCCTGGCATCGGCATCGGCCCGGTGCATGAGACCGCCGAGCCGGCGCTGGCCATCGCCCATAAAAAAATCGCGGCGGCGGATGCGGCGGCGGAGATGTCGCGGCTGGAAGAAGCGCTGGCCCGCTCGCGCCACCAGTTGGGTAAGCTGAAGGCGCGTCTGGCCGGGTTGCCCGAGCATAGCCAGACCGAGATCGCGCCGCTGATCGATGCCTATTTGCACATGCTCGGCCCCTCGCGGTTGATGCGCGGCATCAAGGCGCGGGTCGAGGATGGGTTGACCGCGGCGGAGGCGGCTGTTCACGCGGAGAGCGAGGCGCAGGCCGAGGCCATTCTGGCGCTGACCGGCTCTGACCGCCAGGGCCGCGTCCGCCGCGCCGAGGAAGTGCGCGAAATTGGCCGCCGCATTCTGCGCAACCTCACGCGCCAGCCCTTCCGCAGCTTTGCCGGCCTGCCGCAAGGCTGCATCCTGGCCGCCAGCGACCTGCGCCCGGCCGACGCGGCGCTCATCCAGCCCGCGAATTTCGCAGGCATTATCACCGAGGAGGGCGGCGCCGACGGCCATACCGCCGTCATGCTGCGCGCGCTGGGCCTGCCCGCCGTGCTGGGCGCCGCCGGTGTGCTTTCCGCCGCCGCGCCGGGCAGCCTCGCGATCATCGATGGTGAGACAGGCACCATTATCATCAATCCGAGCCCCTCCAGCCTGGAGGCCGCGCAGCAGAAGCTGGCTGCACTGACGCGCACCCGCCGCGCGCTCATCCGCCTGCAGCGCCTGCCCGCCGCCACACGCGACGGCACAGCCGTAAACCTGCAGGCCAACCTGGAACTGCCGTTCGAACTGCCGATGATCGCGCAATCGGGCGCGCACGGCATCGGTCTGCTGCGCAGCGAGTTCATCTTCATGAACCGCGAAATCCTTCCGGATGAGGATACCCAGAGCGAAATCTACAGGAATATCGTGGATGCGATGGATGGCGATCCGGTGACCATCCGCGTGCTCGACTGGGGCTCTGATAAGGAAATCGAGGCGCTCAGCGCCTATCTGCCGTTGCATGACGAGCCGAATCCGGCGCTGGGCCTGCGCGGCATCCGCCTGCTGCTGCGCCACCCCTCGCTGCTGGAAACCCAACTTGCCGCCATTCTGCGGGCCGGCGCCGCGGGGCCGGTGCGTATCATGCTGCCCATGGTCTCGCTGGCCGCCGAAATTCTTGCCACCCGCGAGATTTATGACCGCGTGTGGAAACGGCTGAAGCGCAAGGGCGTGCGCATGGCCGCGCAAAAGCCGCCGCTTGGCATCATGGTGGAAACCCCTGCCGCCGCCCTGGCCGCCCGCCAGCTTGCCCGGCATGCGGATTTCTTCGCCATCGGCACCAATGATCTCACCATGTACACGCTGGCGGCGGATCGCGGCCTGCCGGTGGGCAGTAAGCTTTATGATCCGCTGGAGCCGGCTGTTCTCGGCCTGATCGGCATGACAACGCGCGCGGCGGCGGAGGCAGGCATCACCGTTTCCCTCTGTGGGGAACTTGCCAGCCGTGAGCAGGCCGCGCCGTTGCTGCTCGGTCTGGGCATCCGCCAGCTCTCCATGCACGGCAATGCCATTCCCCGGGTCAAACGCGCCATCCGCGCCGTGAGCCAAGCGCAATGCGACGAAATGGCCGCCGCCGCGCTCATGGCGCCCGATGCCGATGCCGTGCGCGAGATTATCCGCGACGCCTGAGGCCGGGGCAGGCCTACGTGCCGGTTGCCATCAGGAGCACGACCAGCGCGATGGCGACGCCTTGCAGGATCACCCGCAGCCGCATCAGCCGGTTGGAGGTGCGCGGGTCGCGGTTGGCATCCACCATGCCGATCGCGCCGATCAGCATGACCACGACAACCGCCAGCATATCGGCGGCCAGCAGGACGATAATAAGATCTCTCATAACTCCCGTATAAACCCGCTCCGGGTGTTCTGCATACCACCGGTTTGCGGCATATCCGGTTGACTCGGCCGCCATTACCCGTTCTGGCTCATCACATGCGCATTGCTCCTCTTTTCACCCTGTTCCTTGTTCTGGCTTTCGCCGCCCCGGCCCCCAGCCTGGCCGCGACTCAGCCGCAGGCTGCCCCGGCGGCTGCCCCGGTGGCGGCTCCGGCCAAACCTGCCAGTGCCATCATTCCCGGCTCGCCTCTGGCAGCGTTAACCGCCGCCGCATCCAGCCCGGCCGACCTTGACGCCAATACCCCCGCTCCGTTTGGGACCACCTCGTTCGGCTTCTCCCTTGCCAGCACCCTGGGGAGCGACGCGGCGAGAACTTTTGGCGACTTCCTCGCCGCGCTCCGCAAATCCACGCAACTCAAGCCGGTGTGGGACTGGTTGCGCGGCTTTCCGCAAGCCCCGGTGCGGCGCGCGCATCTTGTCAGCATCATGGAGGGGCTGGCCGTCACGATTTTGCCCGCACTCGCCGTGGAGGCCGCCCTGCGGTTTTTTCTGGCGCGCTTGCGTAGCGGATTGATCAGCCGATCCGTGCCGGCACCCGCCGCGATTCCCGCCGAGGGTGAGGAGGAGCAGGGGCTGGCAGATGCGGAGGCGGGGGGGAGCGAGAAACTCCCCGGCCGGCGTGTCTCGCTTCGGGCCTGGGGGCGGCGCGGGCTGTTCGCGCTGCTGTATTTCGGCGTCCGGCTGCTGCCGTTGCTCGGCTTTGCGCTCACCGTGGCGGCACTACTGGCATACGGCCTAGCGGGCGAACGCCCGGCGCATCTGGCGGTCGCCGGTATTGCCAATGCCTATCTGCTCGCGCGCTTCGCGGGCGAGGTTCTGGCCGTTATCGTCGCGCCAGGCGCGCCCAGCCTGCGCCTCGTCACCATGCCAGGGCGGCGCGCGGCTTTGCTGATGCGCCAGGCGATGGTGCTGCTCACCACCGTTTTCATCGGCTACGCCATCGTCTCGATCGCCCAGCTGCTGGGGCTCGGCCAGACCGGCGCCATGGCGCTCATTCGCATCATTGCGCTGGCTGTCCATATCGAAATCGCCATCGCCATCTGGCACAGCCGCCAGCTGGTGGGGCGGTGGATCGCCGGGCCGCCGGAAGCGGCCAATGGTTTTGCCGTCTTTCGCCGCAGGCTGGGGCGCGTCTGGCATTATCCGGCGCTGTTCTACGTTTTGGCCTTGTGGTTTGCCTGGGCCGGTGGCGTGCAAAATGCCCTGGGCGTGCTGCTGCGCGCCGTTCTGGTCTGCGTCGCGGCGCTGGTGCTCGGGCGGATCGCCTGGACCGGCAGCTCGACCCTGCTGGAGCGGGCCTTTCCCGACGCGCCCGATAGTGCCCATCCGGCCTTGCTCGCGCGGGCGCGTGCCTACAACCCGCTCATCCGCGTGCTCATCCGGCTTGGCATCGGCGTTGTGGTCATTGTGCTCGTGCTGCAGGGTTGGGGCGTCAACGCGGTGGGATGGCTGTTTACCAACCCGATCAGCGTGAGCCTGATCAATGCCGGGGTTTCCATCGTCATCACTATCGCCGTCGCCTTGGTCTTGTGGGAATGCGCCAATCTGCTGCTTGCCGGGCGTATTGAGCGGTTCGCCGCCACCGGGCGCATGGGCCAGGCTTCGCGCCTGCGCACCCTGACGCCGATGCTCCGGGCCACCATCGGCGTCAGCATCTCGCTGGTCGCCGGGCTCATCTGCCTCTCTAAAATCGGCGTTAACGCCGCGCCGCTGCTGGCCGGGGCCGGGGTGCTCGGCATTGCCATCGGCTTTGGCAGCCAGAAGCTGGTGCAGGACGTTATCACCGGGCTGTTTTTGCTGCTGGAAGACGCGATGCAGGTAGGGGATGTCGTGTCGCTCGCGGGGATGACCGGCACGGTCGAGCGGCTGTCCATCCGCACCATCCGTCTGCGCGGCGGCGATGGCTCGAACAACATCATCCCGTTCTCCGCCGTCACCACCATTACCAACATGACGCGCGATTTCGGCTACGCGCAGATTTCCATCGATGTCGGCTATCAGGAAAATCTGAACCGGGTTTTTGCCCTCCTGAAGGATATCGCCCGGACCATGCGCGCGGAACCTGCCTGGGCGGCGATGATCCGTGATGATTTTCAGCTCTTCGGCCTGGACCAGTTCAGCGCCCGGGGGCTGGTCATCACCGGGCAGATCCGCACCGGCCCCGGCCAGCACTGGGCGGTGCGGCGGGAGTTTTATGCCAGAATCTATCAGCGCTTCGCCGAGGAGGGGATCTCAATTCCCACCGGCCAGCAGAGTTTCACCATAGACCCGGCAGTATTGCAGAGCCTGGTTACAGCCTCGCTTCCGCCGCCCACCAACCCGCGCTAGCGGCCCGCATCCACCAGCACCCGGCGGCCCGCGGCCCGGCGCCGCGCCGGGATAAGGCCGTGCAGATCCTTGCTCGCCGCCACTATATTTAAGCCGGCGAGTTGAGGGGGCAGCAAACGCCCCGTGCGCTCACACAAATTAAACGCCCGCAGCGCGGGGCCCCAGTTCAGCGGCGGGGCGAACAGGCAGGTTTCCTCGGTTTCGACACGGAAGAACAGCCCTTGCAGCAGCCGGGTGATCTGCGCCTGGGAATACGGCTGGCCATGGCCGAATGGCGTGGTCTCCGCATAGGCCCAAAGCCCGCGCCGGTTGGGCGCCACGATAATCAGCTGCCCGTCATCCTTCAGCAGCCGCCATACCTCGCGCAGGCAGCGCCGCGCGTTGCCGGCCTGCTCCAGCCCATGCACCAGAAGGATCCGGTCAAACATAAGGTCGGGGAAGGGCAGGGCATCCTCCTCCGCGCTGCATGTGAGGCTGGCTCGCCCGCCGGGCCACGGGGCCAGCCCCAGTTGCGGCGGTGACACGGCGATGCAGCGCCGCGCCTGTTCGCGCCACAAATGAAGGTAAGGCCCGGTGTAGCCCAGCCCGAGCACGGACATCCCGGTGCAGTCCGGCCACAGCGCAAGCAATTTCCGCCGCAGCAGGGCGGCTGTCATCTGTCCTAGCGCGGTGGCATAAAATCCGGCCGCATCTCGCGTATCGGTCGCCATTGGCCCTATATATACGCGCAAACGCCAAGGAGTGACACAGGTGACAGTAACGGCAACGCGCATCCCCATGCTGACAGATAATTATTCCTGGCTTCTGCGGGAGTCGGATACCGGCAAGGTGGCGATTGTCGACCCGGCGGCGGCCGAGCCGGCCCTTGCCGCGGTGGAGGCGGCAGGCGGGCGGCTGGATTATATTTTCCTCACGCATCATCACGGCGACCATATTGACGGCGTGCCGGCGCTGGTGGCGCGCTATCATCCGGTGGTGGTGGGTCACGCGGCGGATTCGCACCGGCTGCCCAAGCTCGATATCGCGGTGCGCGAGGGTGATCTTGTCGATTTCGGCACCACGAAATTGCGCGTTATCGCCGTTCCCGGCCACACGCTTGGCCATATCGCTTATTACATCGCCGATGGCGGCATCCTGCTCTCGGGCGACACGTTGTTCAGCCTGGGCTGCGGCCGGTTGTTCGAGGGCACGGCGGAGGACATGTTCACATCGCTGCAAAAATTCGCAGCGCTGCCGGGCAAGACACTGCTCTGCTGCGGCCATGAATACACCCAGTCCAACGCCAAATTCGCGCTGGCGGTAGACCCGGACAACGCAGCGCTGCACGCGCGCGCGGCGGCGGTGAACGCGCTGCGCGCGGCCGGGCAGGCCACCGTTCCGGTCACGCTGGCAAGCGAGCGCGAATGCAACCCGTTTTTGCGCTCAGCCGATGCCGCCAGTCTTGGCCGCCTGCGCGCCGCCAAGGATGTGTTCTAGACCATGAACCGGCAAGAGCGCCGCCGCCTTGCCAAGACCAACCCGCCCAACAGCGCCGCGCTGCTGGCGGAGGGGGTGCGTGCGCATCAAGCAGGCGATCTGGCGGCGGCGGAAGCCGTGTACCTGCAGGTGCTGCGCCAGGAGCCGGGGCATTTTGATGCCGCACGCCTGCACGGCGAGTTGATGCTGAACCGGGGGCAGACTCGCGAGGCGGTGACGCAGCTGACCCAGCTCACGGCGCGGCATCCGCGTAATTTTCTCGCGCATTACAGCCTGGGGAATGCTTTGCGCCTCGCGGGGCAGATTGATGCCGCGGTTGCCTGCTACCAGAACACCCTGGCCCTGAATCCCGGGTTTGCCGGGGCGCATTATGGCTTGGGGCTTGTGCTGCGCCGGGCCGAGCGCGAGCGCGAAGCCGCGGAGAATTTCCGCCAGGCGCTCACCACCGAACCCAACTGGGCCGAGGCGTGGAAAGATCTGGGGCTGACGCTGGCGATGCTGGGTGAACTGCCGCAAGCCGAAGCCGCGCTCAAACACGCCACCGCGCTGCGGCCGGGCCTGGGGGAAGCGCAGCGCCACCTTGCCGCCATCCGCCAGGATAACCCCACCGAGGCCGAAACTGCCGCCCTGCTGGCCTGCGCCGCCGACCCGCGGCTGCCGCCCGATGAAAAACTGGAGATTCTCTTCACCCTCGGCCGCAGGGAGGACAAAGCCGGGCAGTACGACGCCGCTTTTGGCCATTTCGCCGCCGCCAACGCTTTGCTGCGCGCCCGGCAGGCCCAGGCCGGCATCCGCTTTGCGCGCACCCGCTTTAGCCAGGATGTTGATAAATTATCTGCGACCTTCAACCCTGCGTTTTTCGCGGCGCAGGGCGAGATGGGCAGTCCTTCCGAAGCGCCGGTCTTCATCGTGGGCATGCCGCGCGCCGGGTCCACCCTGTTTGAGCAGATCGCCGCCAGTCATTCCCAGGTTTTCGGCGCGGGTGAGTGCTTTGGCATCGGCGCGGCTGCCGCGCGCATCGGCTGGGCGCCTTCTGCCGCCTGGACGCCCGATGCCCTGCGCGCCGAGGCCGAGACCTATCTGCGCGCGCAACAGGCCAAGGCCGGAACTGCCGCGCGGATCATCGACAAAATGCCCGACAACATCTTCCAGCTCGGCCTTATCTCGGCCCTGTTCCCCCAGGCGCGGATCATTTTCTGCGCCCGCGACCCGCGCGACACCATCCTCTCCTGCTTCTTCCAGCATTTCGCGCAGCCGCTGGCCTACGATACGGATCTGCAGGACTGCGCCTTCCGCCTGCGCGAGGTCGAGCGCCTTACGCGGCACTGGCAGAGCGTGCTGAAGCTGCGCCATATGACTCTCTCCTATGAAGCCCTGCTGGCGGCGCCGGAGGCCCAATCGCGGCGGCTCATCAGCTTCCTCGGCCTGGACTGGGAGCCGCAATGCCTGGAATTCCACCGGAATGCGCGCCAAGTCCGCACCGCCAGCTGGGCGCAGGTGCGCCAGCCGCTGTACCAGAGCGCCGCCGGCCGCTGGCGGCATTATGCGGCGCAGCTGAGCGGGCTGGAAATCTAGCGCTTCCCCCAGGTTTGCCTGGCTTGGCGGTTTTGCTTAAGTTCTTCTTGAACAACCGTCCAAAAAAGGAAAGCTATAATGCAAGACGTTTTTATCCTTTCGGGCCAGCGCACCGCCATTGGCGATTTCGGCAAAAGCCTGAAGGATATTCCGCCAACCAAGCTGGGTGAAATCGCGATCCGCGCCGCCATCGCTCAATCGGGGGCCGAGGCGGCTGAAATCCAGAACGTGGTGATGGGCACGGTCATCTACACCGAACCGCGCGACACCTACCTCTCGCGCGTCTCCTCGCTGGATGCGGGGGTCCTGGTTGGCACCCCGGCGATGAACGTCAACCGTCTTTGCGGCTCGGGCCTGCAGGCCATCATCTCCGCCGCGCAGGGCATCATGCTGGGGGACTCTTCGCTGGCCGTCGCGGGGGGAGCCGAGTCCATGAGCCGTGGCGGCTATCTGCTGCCCTCCGGCCGCTGGGGCGCGCGCCTTGGCGACGGCCAGATCATCGATATGGTGGTCGGCACCCTCAACGACCCCTTTGGCGGCGGGCATATGGGCATCACCGCTGAAACCGTCGCCAGCCGCTATGGTCTTACCCGTGAGGTGCAGGATGCATTCGCCGTGGAATCCCACCGGCGCGCCGCGCTCGCCATCGCCGAGGGACGCTTCAAATCCCAGATCACCCCGGTGGAACTCGCCTCGCGCAAAGGTGTCACCCTGTTCGAGACCGATGAGCACCCGCGCATTGAGACCAGCATGGAGAGCCTGGGCGGCCTGAAGCCCGCCTTCCAGAAGGGCGGCACCGTGACCCCCGGCAATGCCTCCTCGCTTAACGACGGCGCCGCCGCCGTGGTTCTGGCCTCCGGCGCCGAGGTTGCCCGCCGCAACGCCAAGCCGCTCGCCCGCCTGGTCTCATATGGCCATGCCGGGGTGGAACCGGGTGTCATGGGCCTCGGCCCCATCCCCGCGTCGCAGATCGCGCTGAAAAAAGCCGGGCTCACCATCGCCGATATCGACGTGATCGAGGCCAATGAAGCTTTCGCCGCCCAGGCCTGCGCCGTCGCCCGGGACCTCGGCTTCCCGCCGGAAAAAGTTAACCCCAACGGCGGCGCGGTCGCCCTGGGGCATCCGGTCGGCGCCTCGGGCGCCATCATTACCATCAAGGCTCTTTACGAGCTGCAACGCACCCAGAGCCGCTATGCGCTTGTCACCATGTGCATCGGCGGTGGCCAGGGCATCGCCGCGATTTTCGAGCGGGTGTAAAACAAAATCCCCGGTGATGCTTTGCCGCCGGGGGGGTCTCCTATCCGCGGGCTAGAAACCCGACCAGCCGTTCCGCCTCGTCGACGATCGGGTTGGCGATGGCGGCGGCGCGGCGCGCGCCTGCCTGCAATATCTGGTCGAGATGCGCGGGTTCGGCCAGAAGCTCCTGCGCGCGGGCATTGATCGGCGCCAGATGCGCGATGAGCGCCTCCACCAGTTTTTCCTTGAACGGGCCAAAGCCAGAGCCCGCGAACTCGGCCAATACGGCGGTGGTTTTCTGCCCGGTCATGGCGGCGTAGATGCCCACCAGGTTCGCCGCCTCTGCCCGCCCGGCCAGCCCTTCAATGGTTTCCGGCAAAGGCTCGGGGTCGGTTTTGGCGCGGCGGATTTTCAGGGCGATGGTATCGACATCGTCAGTCAGATTGATTCGGCTCTGGTCCGAGGTATCGGATTTGGACATTTTTTTGGCGCCGTCGCGCAGGCTCATCACCCGCGCGGTTTCGGGCAGGATCAGCGGTTCGATGCGCGGGAAAAATTCGGCACCGAAATCATGGTTGAATTTCTCGGCGATGTCGTTGGCCAGTTCCAGATGCTGGCGCTGGTCATCGCCCACCGGCACCTGCGTGGCGTGGTAGGCGTGGATATCGGCGGCCATCAGGTTTGGGTAGACGAACAGCCCGGTGGAAACCGCCTCGCGGTCCCGCCCGGCTTTGTCCTTGAACTGCGTCATGCGGCTGAGCCAGCCGAAGCGCGCGACACAGTTGAAAATCCAGGCCAGGCGCGCGTGCGCGTGCACGGCGGATTGGTGGAAGAGGATGTGCTTATCCGGGTCTATGCCGCAGGCGATCAATATCGCCGCGTTCAGCCGCGTCTGGTCGCGCAGCAGAACAGGATTCTGCGCCACCGTGATGGCGTGCAGATCCACGAGGCAGAACACGCATTCGTTGCTGTCCTGTAGTTTGACCCAGTTTTGCACGGCGCCGAGGTAGTTGCCGAGATGCGCGATGCCAGTGGGCTGAATGCCGGAGAATATGCGTGCCATGGCGGCTACGTCGCGCGGTTTTTTGCCCCGGTCAACCTTGTCCCGTTTTGCGCCGCCGGCGCCGCAGCAGCGCCGCCAGCTCTGAGAGATCAAACGCGCGCAGCAAAATCCCCGAACCGCCATAGGCAATGCCGCCCGCCAGTGTGAGCAGCAAAAATTGTGGAATGGTTGCCTTGCCGTGGGGGAGTACAAAAACCTCCATCGCCAAAAGCGCGCCGGCCATGACGGCCCCGGCCAGCATGAGGCGCGGCAACCGGCGCCGTGCGGCGGCATCCAGCGCGAAATGCCTGCGCCGGTGCAGCAGGAACAACAGCACGGCGGCGTTGAAGGCGGAGGACAGGCTGGTGGCCAGCGCCGGGCCCACGGCCTTGAGCGGGTGCATGAACAGCAGGTTCATGCACAGGTTGAGCGCGACTGCGGCCACGCCGATCTTCAGCGGCGTCACGGTATCCCCGCGCGCGAAAAAACCGGGGGTGAGCACCTTCACCAGCGCGAACACCGGCAGGCCGAGCGCGAAGGCCGCCAGTGAATTCCCGGCCAGCAGTGCGGTATGCTGCGAAAACGCGCCGCGTACGAAGAGCACATCCATCACCTGCCGCCCTGCAAGCGAAAGCCCGATGGCGGCGGGGAGGGTGAGCATCAGCACCCCTTCCAGCGCGCGGTTGAGTGCGTTCAGCGCCGCTCCCTCCTCGCGCAGGGCGATATGCCGGGTAATCGCGGGGAGCAGCGCCGTTCCGGCGGCGGTGCCGATCACCCCCAGCGGCAACTGGTTCACCCGGTCGGCGTAGTACAGTACAGAGACCGACCCCGCCGGCAGCAACGTGCCGATGATAATGTCGATGGAGACATTGAGCTGCGTCACCCCCGCTCCCACCAGCCCTGGCGTCATGCGGCGGAACAAGGTCCGGATGCGTGGTGTCAGCTTTGGACGCGGCACGGTGATGCGGATTCCCGCCCGGCGCGCCGCCCAGATGAGCAGAAATAGCTGCGCCACGCCCGAAGCGGTGACCCCCCAGGCCAGCGCATAACCTGGATTGGGCGCATAGCGGCTCAACCCCAGCATGGAAGCGATGGAAAACACGTTGAAGAGCACCGGTGCGGCCGCGGCGGCGGCAAAGCGGTTCATGGCGTTTAGCACGCCCGAGAACAGCGCCGTGAGGCAGATTAGGAACAGGTATGGGAACATGATCCGCGTCAGAGCCACCGCCAGCGTGAACTTGGCGTGGTTTCCGGCAAACCCCGGGGCGAGCGCATACAGAAGCCAGGGCGTGAAGATCTCGCCCGCGAGCGTGATGCCGCCCAGCCAGAAGATCATCACCGCGGTCGCCTCCTCGGCGAATCCGGCCGCGGCCGCCTTGCCCTCGCTGTGCAGGATGCCGGAGATGGAGGGCACGAACGCGGCGTTGAACGCCCCCTCGCCAAAGAGCCGCCGGAACAGATTGGGCAGCCGCAGCGCCACGAAGAACGCATCGGCCACCGGCCCGGTGCCAAGAATCGCAGCGATGAGAATATCCCGGGCGAAGCCCAGGACGCGGCTCGCCATCGTCCACATCCCGACTGTAAAGGCACCGCGCATCATGAGTTAAGGCCCTATCTGATTAATGCGGCAGGATAAACCCATAGGTGGGATACACCCTGCGGCCGAATGCGTGCGCCGGCTCGTACCACACCCGCACGCGCGTCCAATTATTGCGCGCGGAAACATCGACCACCGGCTGGCTGTGCTCGATGCGGTGCGCCAGCCAGTTGGCTTGTGTGACCAGGATTTTGCGCCGCCCGCGCACCGCTGTCACCACCGCCAGATGCCCCACATCCATGCGGCCATGCGGCGCGAACACCAGAACAGCGCCGCGCGCGGGCCTCTGGCTGCGCGGATACACGCCATCGGCCTCGCCCCACCACTCGTAGGCGTCGCCATCGAGCTGAATGCCCGAGACCTCGCGCGCATAAGGCACGCAGGTGAGCGGCGTGGGGGTGCCAAAATGGCTGGGAGAGGCCATGCGCGGCCCGGCGCAGGCCGCCAGCACCAGGCAAGCCAGGAGCAGCCCCAGTTGCCGGGGCGGCATCATGCCGGCGCGATCTGCGCGCCATGCCAGCGCTGCAGCGTGACAAAGCTGCGCGTATTCTGCCCGCTGGAATCAAACGCCACGCCGAACCCGTTGGCCAGGCCGCCGGCTGGAATATCCACCTTGCGCAGCACGTCGAGCAATTTGTCCGCGCTGCCGCCTTGCGCGTTTAGCGTATCGAACACCAGCTTCGCGCCAACATAGGCGGTCAGGCTGTCGGCGCTGCGCGGCGGGATGCCGTATTTTGCCTGATATGCCTGTGCGATCTGTGCCGCCGGCGCCGGGTAGTAGGGCGCGGTGATGACCAGCGTGCCATCGAACACGCTGCCCAGCGCATCCGCTGTTTCGCGCAGCGTGTAGCCGTTGCCGCAGCCGATTACGGTTTGCGGCCGCCAGCTTTGCGCCTGCATGGCGAGGTAGAAGCCGAGCACATCGGACGGGCCGCCCGCATGCAGCACCAGATCCACCCCCGCGCGCATGAACCGGCCAACCGGGTCGTACAGATCGGTCACGTCTTCAGGGTAGCCAATGGCCAGCAGCACTGGAATTTTCGCGGTGTTGAGCGCCGCGATCGCCGCCGCCGCGATCGCCCCGCCGGTGGCGCCGGTATTGAACAGCAGGCCGATTTTGCGGCCCTTGAACCGGCTCTGGATCGTGCTCACCGCCAGCGCGCCGATCATGCTGGTCGTAGGACCGGTGCGGAGCAGGAATTTGAACCCGCGCGCTGTAATGCCAACGGCCGGGGCGTTGAGTTCGATATAGGGCATCTGCGCCAGCTCGGCCGCCGCCGAGCCGGCGTAAGACAGTGCCGAGGCGCCGGTGCCGAGTACGACTCCGGCATGGCCGCTGGTGATCACCTGGTTCACCGCCGCCGCTGTATGGCTCTGATCCACGGCATCGGCCGCCACCAGCGCCACTTTGTGCCCCGCAATGCCGCCTGCGGCGTTTAGCGCGCTGGCGGCGAGATGGATGCCGCGCAGGCATTCATCGCCGATCAGCGAGAGATCCCCCGAGAGCGGCAGCACCACGCCGGCTGCCGCCGGGGCAGGGGGCTGGGCCTTCGGCGCGGCGGCTCTGGCGCGGCCTGCCATGAGGCTGGTAGAGAGGCTGGCGAGCAGAAATCGGCGGGTGGGATGTGACATCGCCGCTAAACTCGCATTTGGCACCAAACCCGGCAAGGTGATGCAGATGAACCAACTACCCGACAGCATGCGTTATATTGAAATCAACGCGCCCGGTGGACCGGAGGTCATGCGCGTTGGCCGCTGCGCGCTGCCCGTGCCCGGGCCGGATGAGGTGTTGATCCGCGTCGCCGCCGCGGGGGTTAACCGGCCGGATGTGCAGCAGCGCAAGGGGTTGTACCCGCCGCCGCCCGGCGCCAGCCCGATTCTGGGGCTGGAGGCTGCGGGCGAGGTTGTGGCGCTTGGCGCCATGGCCAGCGGCTTCTATCCTGGCCACAAGGTAACGGCTTTGTGTAACGGCGGTGGTTATGCCGAATACGTCGCGGTGCCCGCTGGGCAATGCCTGCCCTGGCCATACGGCTTCAACGCGCTGCAGGCCGCCGCCCTGCCGGAGAATTATTTCACGGTCTGGGCCAATTTGTTTGACATGGGGCATCTGAGTGCTGGCGAGACGTTGCTGGTGCATGGCGGCACCTCGGGCATCGGCCTCACCGCTATCCAGCTTGCCCTGGCGAGCGGCGCGAAGGTTTTCGCCACCGCCGGCTCGGCGGAAAAATGCGCCGCCATTGAGGCGTTCGGCGCCACCGCGATTAACTATCGCACCCAGGATTTTGTGGAGGTCATCGCCACCCTGACCGATAATCGCGGCGTCGATGTGGTGCTCGATATCGTGGGCGCCCCTTATACCCAGCGTAATTTCAAATGCCTGGCGCTGCGCGGGCGGCTTTTGCAGGTTGCCTTCATGCAGGGCAGCAAGGCGGAGGGGCTGGACCTGCTGCCGGTCATGACCAAGCGGCTCACCTATACCGGCTCAACCATGCGCCCGCGCACCGCGGAGGAAAAAGCGGCCATCGCCGCCACGCTGAAGCGCAAGGTCTGGCCGTGGCTGGAGGCGGGCAAGGTTGCCCCCGTCATCGACAAGGTGTTCGCCCTGGAAGACGCCCCCGCCGCCCATGCGCTGATGGAAAGCAGCGCGCATATCGGCAAGATCATGCTTGACCTTGCCGGTTAAAACGCTGACCGGCCCAGCCGGCGAGGTGCTGCACCAGCTTGACCAGCCGGCATCCTCGCTCCCGGCGGTGAGCAAGCGTGACCTGGAGCAGGCGCTGGAAGCCGCGCATGACGGGTTGAAAACAGCCCCGGCGCGCGGGTTCCGTTTTACAGCACCGCCCGCCCCGCCGGTGGAACTGATGCTGGCTGACCCGGACGCGGCGGCCTGGGCGGTGGCGGTTGAGCATACCGCCGGGCTGGACACGCCGCACGGCGTTTCCGTTTGCTTGCGGCTGCTTGGCCTGGTGGCGTTGCTGGCTGATGCCGCGTGGACGCGCCCTTGGCTGGTTCTGGGCGGAGAGGGCGTTGACATCCATCCGCAGTTGCTGCGCGCCGCCGCCCTGGTGCCGCTCAATGAGGCGGGAGGTTTTGACGAAACGGCCCTGCGCGCTCTATTGCCCCCCACAC
>NZ_JABEVC010000134.1 GCF_013044125.1 Acidocella sp.
CCTTCTGGCTTCTTCCAGTTCTGTCCCTGATGGTCTTTTCTCTTGCTAGCCGCAGACGGCAAGCTGAAAATGGCCAAAACCCCCAACGGCGCCAACCCGCTCGCCACCGGCGAAGGCAAGGTGCTGCTGGCGCTCGACGTGTGGGAGCACAGCTACTACCTGGACTTCCGCAACCGCCGCCCGGACTACATCACCAACTGGCTGGACAAAATCGCCAACTACGAATTCGCCGAAGCAGCACTTCTGGCCGGTTGAAACAAAAGGGGCTTTTAAAGTGCGATCGTTTGAGGCTCGCTCGCCTGAGCGAGCCGAAAGCGTGAATCGCCGCCAGAAAAATGGCCAGAGCCTGATCGCATTTAAAGCGTTCAGGCTCTAAGCCCCCTTTTTTACAGCGCGAACACCCCGGAGCCCAATGGCCATCTACAACGACGAAGAGCTGGACGCCGCGGTTGCCGCCGGGGCGCTCAAACCCGAGGCCGCGGACGCCTTGCGCGCATTCGCCGGCCGGCACCGCGCCGCGCCTGATGAAGAACAGTTCCGCCTGCTCACCGGCTTCAATGATATTTTCATCTCCATCGCCATGGTGGTATTCCTCACCGGCGCCGGATGGCTGGCCGGGAGAAGCTCCTTTCTCTTCGGCGGCGCCGCCATAACGGGGTTTTCCTGGGGGCTGGCCGAATATTTCACCCGCCGCCGCCGCCTCTCGCTGCCCAGCATCGTGCTGGCATTCGGCTACGGCATGGGCTGCGCCATACTCTTCGCCGCCCTCATCGCCCATGCGCTGAAGCAGGCAGACATATTCGTGCTGACCAATCTGTGGAACGCGCAGTTTGATCTGTTCGCCGTCAGCGGCTTCATGACCCTGGCCTACCTCCTGCACTGGCGCCGCTTTCAGGTTCCCATCACCGCCGCGTTCATGGGCCTCACCGGGCTTGCCAGCCTGCTCGCCCTAACGCGCATGCTCATCCCCGGCCTGCAATACGGCCAGCCGGTGCTGCGCCTGCTGGGCGGGCTGGCACTTTTCGCGCTTGCCATGCGCTGGGACATGAGCGACCGCCAGCGCGCCACACGCCGCACGGACGTCGCCTTCTGGCTGCATCTGGCCGCAGCGCCGCTCATCGTCCACGCGCTGTTCCACCTGCTGGGCGTCTTCTCACCCGGCCAGAATGCTTACAGCCGCGCCGGCTTGGTGGCCGGGCTTTATCTGCTGATGACGCTGCTCGCCCTCATCATCGACCGCCGGGCCATCCTCACTGCGGCGCTGCTCTATGTGATGTACGCCATCAGCGCGCTCATCCGCACCGCCGGTTCACCCGAGGTGAGCTTCGCCGCCGCCGGTTTTGTCATCGGCGCGGCGTTGCTGCTGCTCTCGGCCTTCTGGAACCCGGCCCGCAAATTCACCGTCGGGCTGCTGCCGGCCAAACTGCAAGCCATTCTGCCCGCCACCCCGGAACGGCCAAAGCCCGCTTAAAGATACTTGCGGTACTGCACGAACCCAGGCTTCTCCGCCACCTGATCATACAGGATCATCGCCTGCTTATTGGTCTCATGCGTCATCCAATACACGCGCTTCGCCTTCGCCTGCCGGGCCTTCGCATACACCGCCTCGATCAACGCCCGGCCCACGCCCTTGCCGCGCGCCTGCGGCGCCGTGAACAAATCCTCAAGGTAGCACACATCCTCCACCTCCCATGTGTTGCGATGGAAAATATAGTGCACGAGGCCGAGCAGCTTGCCATCTTCCTCAGCCACCAGGGCGTTAACCGGCTCGGCGGAGTTGAAGAAACGGCTCCATAAAATCTCCGTGGCCGCAGCCGGAAGTTCCGTTTTGTAGAAGCGCAGATAACCCTGCCACAGCGGGTCCCATTGCGCGCGGTCAGCCGGTTGAATTTCACGAATCATCGTCTGATTTCCTTAATTTATCCGCGCACCGCCTCCGGCGCCTTCCTGAAGATACATTTACCGTTGAAATGCTCAACCTTCCCATCCCCGTAGGCCGCCGCGATCACCACGGCATCCAGCTCAAGCCGGCGCAGATGCTCAGCCATGAACAGGGTCGAGCCGCCCTTCCACACGCCGATTTCAACAACGACCTCCGGGCGGGCAACATCAATGGCGCGCGACAGATAAGGATGCTGGCTGTTCCAGCCCTGCGTATCCACCTGATACAGACTTTCCGGGAAATTGCTGAACGGATCGGCACCGGCATAAAGCCGGTCAATAATGTCCTGCCTGACCCGCATTCATGCCTCCGGGCGTTAAAATTGCGGAACCCCTCCGTAACCGTTACAATTGTTCCAACGCATCGGCAAGTCCACGCCCCACCCCACCGGAGAGCCCCGTGATGCAAGGTTTTTTACGCACCTACGGCGATCTTGGCCTGCAAAAAACCATGGATGCCGCCGTGGTCATTCCAACCCTGCTCCGCCCCGTGCTGCGCCAGGCGCTGGAAAGCATTTTCGCGCAGAATTTCCCCGGCACCATTCAGGTGCTGGTCGGCATCGATGTCATGGAGGGGGACCTCGCCGCGCTCGATGCCGCCTGCGCGGCCCGGCCTTCGCATTGCGTGGTGCAGGCGTTCTGGCCCGGTTATTCCACCTCGGTCCGCCATGGCGGCCTCACCCCGCCCAGCGACGGCGGATGCTTGCGCGCCGTGCTTACCTATCTGGCCAACTCGCCTTATGTTGCCTATCTCGATGACGACAACTGGTGGCACCCCGACCATCTGCGCCAGATGCGCGCCGCAACCGAGGAAGCGCAATGGGCCTTTGCGTTGCGCTGGTTTGTGCACGACCAGACCCGGCGGCCCATCTGTGTTGACACATGGGAATCCGTAGGCCCTGGCCAGGGCATGTTTCAGGAGCGTTTCGGCGGCTTTGTCGATCCCAACTGCCTCATGATCAACAAGCTCGCCTGCCCGCTGGCCGCGCCGCACTGGAACATGCCCCTCGCCGGAGACACCGGCTCGGCGGACCGCAGCGTCTTCGCCTTTCTGACGCGCCACCACCAGGTAAAGGGCACCGGAAAAGCCACGGTGTTTTACGAACTCAACGAAAAGGACGGGCTGCACCCCATGCGCGTGAAAATCATGGGATCAGCCTATGAGAACGCAGGCAAACCATAAGCCGGTTCGCTACGCAATCCGTTGCAGCGCCGCATCCAGCCGCGCCACCTCGGCGGCAAAACTCTCCTGGCGTTCCCTGTGTTCTTCCAAAATCGCTTCCGGCGCGCGGCTGACGAAATCGGCATTGGCGAGTTTTTGCTCCACCTTCTGCAACTCCGCCGCCGCCTTCGCGCGCGTCGCGGTCAGGCGGGCGCGTTCAGCGGCGAGGTCGATGATCCCGGCCAGCGGCAGCACGATGGTCGCCTCGCCCAGCACCGCCTGCGCCGCGCCATGCGGCACCTCCCCGGCAAGCGGACCGAACGCCGAAGCCCGCGCCATACGCGAAATCGCCTCGAACCATTCATCCCCCCGGGCAAGCGTTTCCGCCGCCGCATCCTGCAACAAAACCGGTGATTTGACCGAGGGCGGCACATTCATCTCGGAGCGCACGGTGCGCACCTGGGAGATAAGGTCCACCACCCATTGCACTTCGGCGCGCGCCGATTCTGGTTCATGCACGCCAACCGGCTCCGGCCAGGGCGCATTGATCAACGAATATTGCGGCCCGTAGCCGAAATGATCCCATAACTCTTCCGTCACGAAGGGGATCAGCGGGTGCATCAGCCGCAGCAAAACCCCCAGCACATAGGCGGCAACATCGCGAATCTCCGCCGCGTCATCTCCGGCGAAACCCGGCTTGGCGAATTCGATGAACCAGTCGCACACATCGCCCCAGGCGAAGCGGTAGCAGGCCTGCGCGTAGTCATTCGGGCGGAAGGCATCCAGCGCTTCGGTTGCGGATCGTACCGCCGCATTGGCTTTGACAAGAATCCACCGCGACAGCGGCAGCTTCGCATCCTCCGGGCGGAACCCCGGATTCGGCTTGACGCCGTTCATCTCCAAAAACCGCGCGGCGTTCCATATCTTGGTGATAAATCCGCGATTGTTTTCAACAATCTTGGCGCCGAGCTTCACATCGCGCCCCTGCCCGGCCGCCGCCGCCACCGAGTAGCGCAGCGCGTCCGTGCCGTAAGCCTCGATCAGGTTGAGCGGATCGATGACATTGCCCTTCGACTTGGACATTTTCTGTCCCTTCTCGTCACGCACCAGACCGTGGATATACACGGTGCGGAAGGGCACATCGCCCATGAAGTGCAGCCCCATCATGATCATCCGGGCCACCCAGAAGAAAATGATGTCAAAGCCCGTCACCAGCGTGTCGGTCGGGTAGTATTTCGCAAGCTCGGGCGTCTGTTCGGGCCAGCCGAGGGTTGAGAACGGCCACAGCGCCGAGGAGAACCATGTGTCCAGCACATCCTCATCCTGCGTCAGCACCACACCTTCGCCGGCCTGCGCCTGCGCTTGCGCCTCAGAGCGCGCGACATAAACCGCGCCATCCGGCCCGTACCACGCCGGTATGCGATGCCCCCACCACAGCTGGCGCGAGATGCACCAGGGCTGAATGTCGCGCATCCAGGCAAAAAACGTGTTCTCCCACTGCTGCGGCACGAATTTAATCGCACCACTTTCCACCGCCGCAATCGCCGGCTGCGCCAGCACACCGGCGTTGCAATACCATTGCGTGGTCAGCAGCGGCTCAATCGGCACGCCCGAACGGTCGCCATGCGGCACCGCATGCGGGTGGGGTTTTATCTCCGCCAGAACGTCCAGCCGCTCCAGCTCCGCCACAATCGCCTTGCGCGCGGCAAACCGCTCCATGCCTTCCAGCCCGCGCACGAATTCCGGCATCTCGCCCAGCTCGGCGAGCGTGATGCACCCCTGGCGGTCCAAAATAGAGGGCGTGGCCAGCCCGTGGCGCTTACCCACCTCAAAATCGTTGAAATCATGCGCCGGGGTGATCTTCACGGCACCCGTGCCCTTCTCAGGGTCAGCGTAGTCATCGGCGATAATCGGAATCCGCCGCCCGGTCAGCGGCAGGATCACATGCTTGCCGACCAGCCCGTAATAACGCGCGTTTTCGCCGTGCACCGCCACGGCGGTATCGCCCAGCATCGTCTCCGGCCGCGTCGTCGCCACCACAATCTCGCCGCCGCCCTCAACCGGGTAGCGAATATGCCACAGATGCCCCTTCACATCCCGGGTCTCAACCTCAAGGTCGGAGATCGCGGTCTGCAGCGCCGGGTCCCAGTTCACCAGGCGCTTGTCCTGATATATCAGCCCTTCCTCATGCAGGCGCACGAACACCTCGCGCACCGCGACCGAGAGCCCCTCATCCATGGTGAAACGCTCCCGCGCCCAGTCCGGCGAGGCGCCCAGGCGGCGCAGCTGCTGCGTAATCGCCCCGCCGGACTCTTCCTTCCATTGCCACACGCGCGAGAGAAACGTCTCGCGCCCCAGCGCCTTGCGGGTGGTCTTTTCCTTGTCCAACAGGCGCTCCACCACCATCTGCGTGGCGATGCCCGCATGGTCGGTGCCCGGCTGCCAGAGCACATCGCGCCCCTGCATGCGCCGGTAGCGCACGAGGATATCCTGCAAGGTCATGGTCAGCGCATGGCCCACATGCAGGCTGCCTGTCACATTCGGCGGCGGGATCATGATGCTGTAGGAAGCTGCTTTGCCGAGCGGCGCGGCCGCGAAGGCCCCGGATTGCTCCCAGCCGCGATAGAGCCGTGCCTCAGCCGGGGCCGGCTCGAAATGTTTATCCAACGTGGTCAAGAAAAATCCCCGGAATTATGCGCGGTCGATCACGCGTTTGATTTCTGCCCGCACAACCCGTTCAACCAGGCTCGGCAACTGTGTATCCAGCCAGGCCTTCAGCACCGGCTTGATCTCTTCGCGAACCAGATCCTCGATGGTGATGCCGCCCCGGCTCACCGCCACGGCCCGCTCAGTGCTTATACTATGGACCAGCGTGCCGATTGTGTTCGCGATGGAATTGGAGGCCTCATCGCCAACCAAGCCTTTGGGAATTTGCACATTGTCTTCCATCAAGTCTTCCTTTCCGGTTTCCTGGAGACGCGCGATGTTCGGGCCAGCCGCGGGGGGCTGGTAGATGTTGCGCTCCACCTCCCGCCCGGCCGGATGCTCCGCCGCAAGCATGGATGAATCGAGTTGCAGCACATCCTCATCCTGGTCTTCCTCCAGGGCGTTCTGGCTCTCTTCCTCTTCAAGGAGAATCCGGCGGATTGACGCCTGAATCTCTTCCATCGAAGGTTCAGCACCCCCGCCGGCCGCCGGATTATTAAAATCGCTCCCGCTTTCACTCATCGCGTCATCCTTCAAGGAGCAGACGAACCAGGAGGCTCATCTGCGATCACAGGTGCCGTGCCGGCGTTCAGCAAGCTGCCATCAGGCGCAATGCCCGCCCTTTGGTCGGCTGCCTCGCCGGTGCCAAAACCGGCATATTCCACGGATTTATAGTATTTAAGGTCATTATACTGATCTACGGGCAATCCAAGGTCCGTTGCTGTGAGACGGCCGATCGCCGCCGCCACAGTGTAGGAATTATTAACAAGCGTAGAGATATTCTGAACCTGTTGCACCTGAGAATTCAACAACAATTGTTGGGCATTCAGCACATCGAGTGTCGTGCGCGTGCCGACCAGGTCTTCGCGCTCGGTGCCATCGAGCGCGATGGCATTGGCCTTGATCTCGGCATTCGTGCTCATAATGGCATCGCGCGAGGCCACCAGCCCCTCCCAGGCCTGCGTCGCCTGCGCATAGGCGGTCCGCTGCGCATCCAAAATCCCGGCATAGGCCTGCTGTTCCTTGGCCCGCGCCTGCCGGATGCCGGAATATTCCGCCCCACCCTGATACAACGGCACGGTGAGTTGCCCCAGAACCGCCCCCCCGGTGAGGCGCGTATTCGGCCCAGCCGCTCCCTGCTGGCTATAAGCCGAAGCCTGCACCGAGAGCTGCGGCAGCAGCGCGGAAAAGGCCACGTCCACCGCATCTTTGCTGGCGGCGTCATTGAATTCGGCGGCAATTACATTCGGATTGTTGGCCAGCGCGGCCTTCGCCGCCTGCTCCTTGGAGGAAACCGGCAGCGCCAGCGGCTGCGGCGGCACCAGCGTTTGCGCCGGGTAGTCGCCCACCAGTTTGCGGAAATTCTCCTTGGCAATCTGCAGATTGCCATCCGCGATCTCAACCTGCGCCTTGGCTGCGGCAAGTGCTGCCTGCGCCTGCGCCACCGAGGTCAGCGTAATCTCGCCAACATTAAACTGCTCAACCGTCGCCTTCAGCTGCTGCTCCAGAACACGCTGGTCGCTCCGGTCCAGCGCCAGCACCTGGCGGTCAGTAATGACCGTGACATAAGCACTAACCACGTTGAGAAACACCGTCTGCTCGGTTGCGAGCAGCTGCGCGCGCGCGGCGTAAACGCTGTTCTTAGCCTGGCGGGTTGAATCAATGACTTTGCCGCCGGAATAGATCGACTGCGTCACCTGCACCTGGCCGACCAGCTGGTTGCGATTCTGTGTGATTTTATAGCTGCCGGACGCAGGGTTTGATTGACTATACGGCAACACCTCCGTCCCCGTCAGCCGCCCCGCCGTGGCGCCAACCGTCACCGTCGGCCGCCACCCGGCCAGCGCCGCCGGCACTTGCTCGTCCGTGGCGCGCAAGGCCGCGCGCTGCGCTTGCAAGGTCGCGTTATTGTCATAGGCTTCGCTCAGCGCCTGGGTGAGCGTTCCGGGCCCCTGGGCCCATACCGCGCGCGGCAGCAGAGCCATGCCGGCGCTCATCGCAAGGCCGGCCAGAAGCATGGATCGCATCGAACTAAATCCGTCCATGTTCAGAGGCTGAAAGCCGGGGCGCGACGGAATGCCGGCAGCACGCGCGCGGTGCAATCAAACGCCCGCACCGCGACGAATTCCCGGCCCACCGCCTCGGCGCTAACCGCCCGGCCAAGCCCGGCTGGCTCATCACCATCCGCCACAATGGCCACAACCCGTCCGCCGGGCGCCAACTGAGCCACAAAATTCTCTGGAATCGCGGGCACCGCACCTTCAATCACAATCACGTCATACGGGCCGCCAGCCGGGTATCCGGCCGCCAGCGGGCCGCACGCCGCCTCCACCTGCGGCGCATATTGCGCCAGCGCGCCGGTTTGCAGCCGCGTCTCCTCCTCCAGCGCCACCACCCGCGCACCGGCCGAAGCCAGCAGCGCCGCCAGATAGCCGCTGCCCGCCCCCACCACCAGAACCTCCGCCGGGTTGCGCGCCAGCGCCAGCTGCGCCAGCCGCGCGGCCAGCAGCGGCGACATCAAAAACCGCCCGCCGCCAAGCTCTATGTCCGTGTCGGCATAGGCCAGCGCCCCGGCGGGCGCAAAAGCCTCGCGCGGCAACACCCGCATGGCGTCGATCACCCTCTGGTCACTGACCTGATTCGGCCTGACCTGACCATCCACCATATGATTGCGGGCAATATCCTGGGGGGCGGGCTGCGTCATGTTAACCTTCTCTCTCAACAGATTACATTGCCTATATAGCGGCCCCAGGGGGCATAACTCAACCACGGCGGCAGATTAGACGCGCCATGGCTTGACCGCAGGGGGCTGGCCGGGGATATACAGCGCAACGCCCCATGGTCCGGTGGCAGAGTGGTGATGTAGCGGACTGCAAATCCGCGTATGCCGGTTCGATTCCGGCCCGGACCTCCATGGCGCGAACATCACCTTACGAACAACGCCTTACGAACAACGCCTTGCAAACATCACCTTTGCGTGTTGTGTCCCTCGGCTTTGCCTCCGAGAGTTGTGGACCGCCGGATTATTCATTAATTAATCTTTATGAAATTTCCGTCATTCCATGCCGACCGCCGTGGCGTAACCTCGATTGAATACGCGATCATCGCCTCGCTGATCGCAGTGGTCATCATCTCTTCCGTCCGTTTGCTGGGCCACGGTGTCAACGGCACGTTCAGCGCCGTTGGCACCGTATTCGCCACGCCATCCACGCAACCCACGCAACCCACGCCATCCACGCAGCCGACGCCACCCACCTAAAGCTGACATCTCGGAGGCTAGATCGACTCCGAAACCCGCTCGATCACACCGCGCCAGTCATACGCCCGCTCCTGCCGGAACAGCCGGACCGAAGGATACCAGGGCGTATCCTCCCGCCCCAGCAGCCACCGCCAATCCGGCGCATGGGGCAGCACCAGCGCCGTGGGCACCCCGATGGCCCCCGCGATATGCGCCACCGAGGTGTCAATCGTCACCAGCCGCTCCACATGCTGCAAAATCGCCATGGTGTCGGCAAAATCCACAATCTCCGGGCCGAGATTCAGCAGCGGCGCATGGCCGTAATACCCTCCCGCCTGGGCAATCTGCTCGCCCTTCTGCACGGTGAGAATCGCCAGATCATCACGCGCGAACAGCGGTGCGAACTGCTCCAGCCGCATCGTCCGCTTGCGGTCGTTCTTATGTGTCGGCCGTCCGGCCCAAACCAGCGCGACGCGCCGCTTGCCCCTGGGCGCCAGCCGGTCCAGCCGCGCCCCCCAGCTTTGCACCAATGCCGGATCGGGCGCGAGATACCCCGCCGGGGGCACGTTCTCAGTGGTGATCCCCGCCAGGCGCGGCAGGCCCGAGAGCGGGATATACGCCTCATAATCGCCGGTATCCTCCCAACGGGTGACAATTTTCCCAATTGCCGGAATCTGCCGCAAAATCGCCGTCAACTCGCCTGAACACGCCAGCACCGGCTGCGGACACAACAACGCGGCCCAGGGGATCAACCGGCCGAACTGGATGCAGTCGCCAAACCCCTGGTCGCCGACGATCAGCAGTTTCCCCGGCGCCAGCGGCCGGCCATCCCATTGCGGCTTGTCTGTCTTGGGCAGCATACCCTCGGCCTGCTTGAGCTTGAAGCGCCATTCATAGCTCTCCCAGCCTTCCTTCATACGTCCACCCAGCAGCAGCGCCTCGGCCTTCTCAAAATGCGCCTCGGCAAAAAGCGGATCAAGCGAGATCGCCTGATCCGCAACCCGCACCGCCTCATCGAGCTCCAGCCGTTCATAATGAATCAGCGCAAGGTTGAAATAGGCCCGCGCGTCCTGCGGCGCGAGCTCAACCGCCCGCCTGCCCGCGCGCAACGCATCATCCAGCCGCCCGGCGCCGCGATACACCTCGCACATATTGCGTGGGTAAAGTGCCGCCTCGGGCGCCAACGCCTCGGATTTTTCCATCCGCTCAAGCGCCTGCGCGACCCGCCCGTTGCGATACGCGATAATCCCCGCCAGATGCAGAATATGCGGATGCTCAGGCATGGCGGCCAGCATGCGGTTGGCCAGATCATCGGCCTCCGCCAGCTTGTTGGCCTGTTCCAACGCCGAGAGCCTGGCCAGCGCCTCGGCCAGCGGCACAACCTGCTTGCCGGGTTGCGCGCCGCTCACGGCCCAGCCTCCGCATAGCCGAGTTCGGCAATCCAGGGGTCCAAAATCCCCCGCACCTCGGCGAACAGCGCCGGCATATGGCTCTGATACGCCAAGTGGCGATACACCCCGCGCGTATGCACCGGCTCGCGCCCCGAAAAATGCGCCGGAACCGGGCTGGGCGGCATGGCGCCGTTCGCTCGCAACACCGCCTCGGGCGGCACGCCGGCCGGGTCCGCACCCGCAAATTCCACCACACGGCGCAGGGTGGCGGCGGTGCCATTCACCAAATCCTCATAGCGCACCGGCAAATAGCGCAACGCCAACTGGCCGCGAAAATGCCGGATCAGCGACATCACCAGCGCATAGTGGCGCGCCAGCGCCGGCATTGAAACCCCGCAATTGCCCTCAAGCCGGCGGTCCTGGCCAAGGTTGGAGAGCATGACATCGAGCGGATGGCGCAATACATGAATAACCAGCGCCTCCGGGAACAACAGCTTGATCAACCCGAGCTGCCAATGGTTGGAGGCTGAACGGTCGGTGACGAATTGCACCCCCGGCCGCGCCAGCCCCAGCCGCTCCCGCGCGTCCTCGTAGCGCTCGCGCAGCCGCTGCGGCAGCGCCCAGCCATCGCCCACCAGCGACTGATCCAGTGCCTGCGGATAGCCACGCACCGCGCCCGCCAGCGCCGGGATCATCTCATTCAACTCCGCCACCGGGAAAAACTCATCCCCCGCCGCGAACCCCGGAACCTGGCCGAGCAGCTGTTCCAAGAGGCTGCTGCCCGAGCGCGCGAAGCCCAGCAGAAACACCGGCTGGCGGGCTGGCGCCGCCGCCGCGCGGGGCAGCGGCTGCAACCGCTCGGCGGTGAAATACGCCTTGCAGGCCGCCGCTTTGGCCGCGAATTCCTCCGCTTGATATTGCTGGCCATGCCGCTCGCGCTGCAGCCGTTTCGCGGTTGAATAATGCTGCACCGCCTCCACCGGGTGGCCAAGCCGCGCCAGAGCCTGGCCACGCGTGCAAAGCTCCGCCGCCATCAGGGTCTCCGGCGCATCGCAAAGCCGCGCCAGCACCGCCTCGGCATTTCCCAGGGCCAGATCCGCCATCGCCCGCAACAGCCGCAGCGCCCTGTCATCGGGCCAGCGGCCAAGCCCCTCATCCAGCAGGCGCAGCGCCTTCTCCCGGTTGCCGCGCGCGAATTCCACCTGCGCATAACCGCCCTGGCCGCGCCGGTTGTCCGGCCGCAGCGCCAGCGCGTACTCGTAAATCGCCGCGGCTTCGTCCAGCCGCCCCTGTAGCTTCAAATTCCACGCCAGATTCGCCAGCACCACCCCGTCATTTCGCCCCAGCGCATCCAGGGCCCGGCGATAATGCCCCTCACCGGCCTGCAGCGCGCCGGTCTCGGTCAGCACCACACCCAGCAC
>NZ_JABEVC010000135.1 GCF_013044125.1 Acidocella sp.
CCACAGTACCCGAGCAGCACTTGCTCGGCTGGCTTACCGCGCATCTCGCTGGCGGGGTGGCCTCCCCGGCGCTTTATCTCGGTTACGGGCAGCAGGACCGCTTCGCGCCCGGACACCGGCTGCTGGCGGCGCATCTTCCCCCGGAGCGGGTCGTAGCCCTCCCGGGCGGGCATGACTGGCCGACCTGGGTGGCGCTCTGGCGCGATCTGCTCGCCCGGTCCCCCTTCGGCCCGCGCACGGGCGATGCTGGACGCTGCGCGGCACCGTGAATATAGTGGCGGGTACGGAGACTGATGGGTACGGCAAACATGGGCACCGATGACGTCGCGCTTGCCATCCCCGGCACCGCCGAGACAGCCCATGCGGCTGCCTTGCCCAACGATACCGCCTACGAACGCCTCTACCCTTACTATGCCGAGCTTTGCGCGCTCTCCGAATTTCGCAAGAAACCCGGCTTCGGCGCAACGCTCAGCAGCGGCATGGGCGGGCATTCGCTGCTTTACCTGAACGGTGTGCGGCTCGACCGCGCGGCCGGCTATCCGGTGCTTAGGCTCTGCGCACCGGATGAAGCGCCAGGCGAACACGGTGCGGGCATCAGCGTGAATTCCCATTACAAAAACGCCAACTGGGTGGCGGCGGAGGGCCGCGCGTTCCTGATGCGGGGCGCGCTGGAGGCAGGCGAACCTCTGACGCGCGAGGCCTATGCCCGCACCCAGGAGCGGGCCAAGGCGATGGGTGTGTTGGACGGCGTGGAATTTCACGCGCATTTCTTCCGCGATAAGCCGGCCGGCATGTCCGATCACGACTACATGTACGAAATATCGGTGGTGACGGATTACGGCGTCCGGTTCGGCCGCGATGTATTCGGCGCGCGGGTGCCGCTCGACCGCGCACGCATGCAGGCTGTGATTGATTATCTCAACGCGCTCAATCAACCTTACCGGGATGGGCTGTGTCAGTACAACTGGAAGCTCTTCAATGATAACTGCTCGCATGTCGGGCATAACGCGCTGGCGGCGGCTGGTGTCTGGGCGCCCTGGCCGACAGGGCGTTTTTTTGCTCTTGCCGCTTTCAAATTTCCCGTGCCGAAGAACGAGTTTGTTGATCTGATGCTGCGCGCGCACGATTTGCCGCTGGAGAATGCGCGCGCGCTGTACAAGGACAGGCATGCCCGCGCTGCGTTGCTGCACTGGGGCGTATTGCCGGCGGGACCGGGAGCGCTGGCTGTGGCCGGGCGGGCGATTGCCCGCAACGATGTTTATGATGTTGAGCGCCTGCGCCTGATTTTTTACGACAATCCCTTCTGGGGCCCGTACCGTTTCCGGTTCAGGCGCATTTTCGCAGACCCGCGCTATACGGATTTGCACGCGAATCTGCGCCATTTCGCGGCGCGCTATGCGGCGGCCGCGCGCCGGGGGGGAGGGCATTCCCCGGCAGGCGCTGCGCAGAAATTGTTTTACGCCCGGTATAGAGAACATATCGCCAGCGAGGCGCTCAGGCTCGAAGCCATGCTCGCCCGCCTGCGCGACGAGCCGCCAAAGGCCATGCCGTGAGCCCGTTGGTAATGAGCGCGTTTTCCGTGACGACCTGCCTGGGTGCCGGGCGCGCGGCGACGCTGGCCGCGTTGCGCGAGGGGCGCGGCGGCCTCGCGCCCTGCCGTTTCGATGAGTTGCCCATCGATGCCTATACGGGTGAGGCAGAAGGGCTGGATGCGCACCCGCTTACAGGTGAATGGGCAGGGTTCGATTGCCGCAACAACCGGCTGGCGGCGCTCACCTTGGGGCAGGATGGCTTTTTGGAGGCCGTGGCAGCGGCAAAATCGCGCCATGGCGCGGCACGCATCGGCGTGTTCGTGGGCACCAGCACATCAGGCATATTGGAGACGGAAGTAGCCTACCGTCATCGTGATCCCGCAAGCGGCGTACTGCCGGCCGGTTTCGATTATGCGCGCAGGCATAATACCTATGCGCTGGGGCGCTTTGTGCGGGAATATCTTGGCCTTGGCGGCCCGGCTTTCGCGGTTTCCACCGCCTGTGCCGCCACCTCGAAAGTTTTTGCCAGCGCCGCGCGGATGATCGCCACCGGCGTCTGCGATGCCGCCGTCATCGGTGGCGCGGACACGCTTTGCGCCACCACGCTGTTTGGCTTCCATGCGCTCGGCGTGATGGCGCAGGGGCCATGCCGGCCTTTTGATGCCACGCGCGGCGGCATTTCAATCGGCGAGGGGAGCGGGTTCGTGTTGCTGGAACGCCCGCGCCCGGAACATGGGGCGGATGATGTGCTGCTGCTGGGCACGGGCGAGAGCTCCGATGCGCATCACATGTCCTCGCCGCACCCGCAGGGCGATGGCGCGCGCGCGGCGATGGCGCAGGCGCTGGCGGCGGCGCGGCTCCAGCCTGGGGATATCGACTATATCAACCTGCACGGCACCGCGACGCTGGTGGGCGATGCGGCGGAAGACCGTGCCGTGTCCGCCCTGTTTGGTAACAGGGTTCCCTGCAATTCGAGCAAGGGCTTCACCGGCCATACGCTGGGCGCCTCCGGCGTGGTGGGGGCGGTGTTCGGCGCGCTTGCCATCCAGAACGGCTTTCTGCCGGGCAGCCCGCACACCCGGATGCTCGATCCCGCCTTTACCAGCCTTTATGTCCGCACCGGGCGGGAGGCGCGCATCAGCCGGGTGCTCTGTAATGCCTTCGGTTTCGGTGGCGTGAACTGTAGCCTGATTCTTGGGCGGGCGGTATGATGCGTGTCTACCTGGAAGGGATCGGCCTGTTCGGCCCTGGGCTGCAAGGCTGGGCGGCGGGCCGGGAGGTTCTGGCCGGCCGCCAGGCGTATGAGCCGGTTGCGGCCCCGCTGCCGCCGGTGGAGATGCTGCCCGCCAATGAACGCCGCCGGGCGCCTAAAATCGTCAAGATAGCTCTGGCCGCCGGTGCCGAGGCCTTTGCCGCCGCCGGGCGCGACCCGGCCGCGGTGGCAACGGTTTTTGCCTCTTCCGGCGGCGATGGCGATACGATCCATGAGATTCTTTCCACGCTGGCCTCACCGCAGCGTGAGCCTTCCCCCACGCGGTTCCATAACTCGGTGCATAATGCGGCGGCCGGCTATTGGAGCATCGCCAGCGGCGCCAAGGCGGCCACGTCCAGCCTGTGCTGCCATGACGGCAGCTTCGCCGCCGGATTGCTGGAGGCGGCTGTGCAGGCGGTGGAATCAGCAGAGGCGGTGGCGCTGATCGCCTATGACGTTCCTTATCCAGCGCCTTTGTCGGAGGCGCGGCCTATCGGTGCTGCATTCGGTGTTGCATTGTTGCTGTCGCCGCTCCCCTCGGCGGCCGGTTTCGCACGGCTCGCTTTGGCCATGAGGCTGGGCGCGCCGGAATACAGCCGGGGCGCTTCACCCGCGCTGGAGGCCTTGCGCCGGAACACCCCGGCGGCGCGTTGCCTGCCGCTGCTGGCGATGTTGGCGGGCAGCGGCGGGGGAGAGGTTATGTTGGAGTATCTGCCGGACCTGGCGCTGGAGGTCGCTGTCACCCCGCGCCCGGCATCCGGTTGGGAGGATGTGGCGTGAGCGTTCTGGGCCGCGATAAGATTCTGGGGATGATCCCCCATGCCGGCGCTATGTGCCTGCTCGACGAGGTGCTGTCCTGGGACAAGGATTCGGTGCGTTGCCTTTCGCGCCGCTACCGGCAGGCGGATAATCCGCTTCGCCGCGCGGATGGCACGCTGGGTGCGGCCTGCGGCATCGAGATCGCGGCGCAGACGATGGCCGTGCACGGGCGGCTGACCGCGGGACAGGGCGGTGCGCCGCGGCCGGGCTATCTGGTGAGCTTGCGCGACGTGCGGCTTCAGGACGCGCTGCTGGACGGTGCGGCCGGGCCGCTCGTCATCGGCGCCCAGCTGTTGCAGGGTGATGGTTCGGGCGCCACCTATGAGTTTGCCATCACGGCGGAGGGTCGAACATGGCTCACCGGGCGGGCGACCGTCTTGTTCGGGGCGGTGCGATGAGCCGCGCGCTGGTTACCGGGGGCAGCGGCACGATCGGCGCCGCCATCGCCGCTGTCCTCGCCGCTGCGGGGCATCATGTCTATGTTCACGCCCATCGCCAGCCCGAGCGCGCCCAGGAGGTGGCGGCTGGGATCGTTGGCCGGGGCGGGACGGCCGAGGCTGTGCGCTTTGATATCACCGATGCCGCACAGACGCAGCTTGCCCTGGCGCATCTGCTGGAGGCCGGGCCGATCCAGATTCTTGTGAACAATGCCGGTATCCATGACGACGCGGTGATGCCGGGAATGCGCCACGAGCAATGGGCGCGCGTCATCGATGTCTCGCTCAATGGCTTCTTCAACGTCACCCAGCCGCTGTTGATGCCGATGATCCGCTCGCGCTGGGGGCGGATTATCAATATCTCCTCCGTGGCGGCGGTGATGGGCAATCGCGGCCAGGCCAATTACGCGGCCGCCAAGGCTGGGTTGCACGGGGCGGCGCGCACGCTGGCGCTTGAGCTTGCCAGCCGGGGTATCACGGTGAACACGGTGGCGCCGGGTATTATTGAATCTCCAGAGACCGCAAAGGTTTTCCCCAAAGAGGCGATTGCCCGTATGGTCCCGATGAACCGTGCGGGCCGGCCGGAAGAGGTGGCGGATCTCGTCGCCTTCCTGGCCTCCAGCCGCGCGGGCTATATCTCGGGTCAGCTTATCTCCATCAATGGCGGCATGGCCTGAACCGGCGGCGCAGCAGACTGCCCAGCAGCCGCATGTGCATGGCGGTGAGACGAAGATTGTCCCGCCCGTAGCGGAAATGCGAGACGCCGCCTTCCGCCGCGCGGAAATAGCGCACCTGCGCCGGGCGGTTGCGCACCGGCACGCCCCGCCAGCACAGCCGCACCAGCGCTTCGGTGTCAAAATCATAACCCCGCATATGCCTGCTCGCCTCCATCTCGGCACGCAGCGGCGCCAGCGGATAGACGCGCAGGCCAAACAGCGCATCACCGATATCGGCCTGCGTCTCAAGCCGCGCCAGCACGTTTGAGAGCCGACGCCCCAACACGCGCAGGCGTGGCGCCGTGGCATCGAACACCGGCAGGCCAAGGATCATCGCCGCAGGGTTTTGTTGCGATTCTTCTATGAAGCCGGGAATCTCGGCGGCGGGATGCTGGCCATCGGCATCCATCACCAGCACATGCGTGAAGCCTTGGGCCTGGGCTGCGCGCAGCCCCGTGAGCACTGCCGCCCCCTTGCCGCCATTGCGCATCCGGTGGATGAGCCACAGGCCCGGTTCTTCCCGCGCCAAGGCGGCCAGGGGGGCATCGCTGCCATCGGTACTGGCGTCGATAACGGCGAGAACCGGCCGCCAGCAGCGCAACGCTCCGGTGATGGTCTCCAGCAGCTTGGGGCCGGTATTGTAGCTGGGGATGAGGACGATATGGGTCGATGAGACGATTTGTGCCGGGGGCTGCATGGCAAACCCTTTACGGGCGGGCTTCGCCCGGTGTGCCGGCCGCCACGCCGCGCGGCTGGCCGGTGAGGCGGAAACGCAGATGCGAGAGTTTGGTGATGTAATATAGCATCTGGAACAGTTGAAGGCGCCGCCGGACCCGCCAGCCATCGAAAATCCCGCCGGCGAGCAGCGAGAGCACGGCCTCTTCCACGCGAAATATGTTGCGTGGCGACATGAACAGGTTGCGCATCGCAGGTTCGCGGATGCGGTAGATGAACCAGGTGAAGGAGCCAGCCGCCTTGCGGACGGCGGTGTCATAGCGTTTGAGCGCGCGTGCGGCGCGGGCCGGCCGGCGCAGGCAGGTTTCCACTGCATCGGCGGCCCAGAAACCGCTGAGCATGGCGAGGTACACGCCGGTGGAAAACACCGGGTCGATAAAGGCGCAGGCATCACCGGCCATGAGGAAGTGCCGCCCGCTCGTGGTGCTGGAGAGGTAGGAGTAATTGCCCGTGGCGCTCACCTCGCCCACCAGTTCGGCGTCTTGCAGGCGGCTGGCGATCTCGGGGCTGGAGGCGATGATGCCTCGGAAAAAGCTGGCCAGATCGGTATCTCGCGTCTTGAGAAATTCGGCGGGGCAGACGGCGCCGATGCTGGTCGTGCCGTCGGCGAGGGGAATGAACCAGAACCAGCCATGGTCGAACCAGACGATGCTGATGTTGCCTTGAGCCTTGCCGGGCAGGCGCCGCGCGCCGGTGAAATGGCCAAAAATGGCGGCGCTGTTGTTGCGCGGGTTGCGTGTCTTGGTGCCGAGCTGAGAGGCCAGCAGCGTGTCGCGCCCTGTGGCGTCCACGATGAAATCTGCACGCCATTCATGTTGCGCGCCGGTTTCATCGCGGGCGGTGACGCGCGGGTTTTCATCCGCCGGGAATTCAACCGCCGTGACACGGCAGGATTCGATAATTTGCACGCCCTTGGCGGCGGCATTTTTCAGCAGGATATGGTCGAAGACCGAACGGCGCACCTGAAACGCATAGGGGAAGCGCTTGTCCCATGCGTTCGCAAAATCGTAGTGCACGGTTTTGCCGTGGAAGGGGGAAACGAATTCGATGCCGTGCTTGTGCATCGCGCTCGTCTCGATCTGGTCGCGTATGCCCAGCCTGTCCAGCAGTGGCAGGTTATGCGGCAGTAGCGATTCGCCAATATGGAAGCGTGGATGCCGGTCTTTCTCCAGCAGTACGACACGGTGTCCGCGCTCGGCGAGCAACGCCGCGGCAGTGGACCCCGCAGGGCCGCCGCCGATGACCAGCACATCACAATTGGGCGGTGTGGGTGTTGCTTCGATCTGCCGATGTTCCCTCACGCGCCGAATGCTCCCTACTTGCCGCCCTATCCACCGCAGAATCATTCAGCCGCACTAAGCCACAGCTCCACAGTTTTGGCCAGCAGGGCACTGCGGGAAATCGTTTCCGGCTTGCTGCCCGGATTCACGGCTCAGGCAAATGGCAGGCTTCGATTTCCAGCAGAAGGTCAGCCCGGCAAATATCGCCCTGCAAATGAATGCGCTGGCTATCTGGGCCAAAGAGCGCTGTGACGGCGCGATCGACCGTCTCGCGGCAGGAGGGATCGCGCAGGTAGGTCTTTACCGCCCAGTCGCCGGGTCCGCCAGCGCAGCCGGCCACTTTGGTCAATGCGTGCAGATTCGCCATCGTTTCCGCGAGCTGGGCCTCTACATCGCCGCGATGGCGTGTTTCGTGCCCCACTATGCTGGCTGTCCCCGAGATGAACAGGCTTTGCGCCCCAGCGGGGCCATGCCTGCAAGCGCGTGAAAAGCTCGGGCTGGTGGGGCCGTAGATGGGCGGATAAGCATAGGCGCTAGTCTGGCGCGGGTTTTCGATGGCTTCAGCCGCCGTGCGCGCGGCGAGAAAGTAGATGACGGATACTCCATGATGTCCTCCCACGCCACTCGCGGCAGGCGGCACAGGCTGCCGCAGCCTGGCAGTGAAGGCATTCTGGCGCCCGGTATTGAACCGCCGGTAGCGCTCCATCCCTTGTTCATCTTCGGTGATCGCGGTGAGGTAATTCCAGAACCGGATTGGTTCCCTGAACCCGGCCTGGTCCAGGAAATCAAAAATATAAAGATAAGCGCGTTCAACGGTCTGCTCGAGGGGGATGGTTCCAGCCTCGTCCAGAACGAGCGCGCCAAACGCTGTCTCCGCGCTGCAGGACCCGCTAACGGGGCCAATTTGAGTATGGGTTGCCGGTGTGCTGGCTGTCCAGACCTCAAATATTTTGTCGCCGGCTACGGCGGGTTGAAGCGGAGCCGCGATAAAAGGGCAGGCGGGATGCAACCCCGCGGGCCGCGCCGCGCCGTAACCGGCCACGCCAAGAATATGGTGCGCGCTCTCGGGTGAGAGAAGGTGTGCAAGATCACGCTCGTAATGAACTCTCAATGGAGCACCTGCTTCGTTTGGCGAGCCAGCTGAAATGGCAAGGCTGAATTTTCCTTGGTTTTCATTTGCACAAAACGGCTGTGAGCAAAAGGGCGGCGGGAGTTGGCGCGGGGCGCAGGTGCCCCTATATGCTGAGTGCCAGGGCGGGAAGCACGCTCGGCATCGTCGTACAGCGCATGGGAGCAGCAGCATGACCACACACCCCGCACTTGAGCCTGGCCGCGTCGCCGTTGTGACCGGCGCGGCAAGCGGCATTGGCCGTGCCGCGGCTTTACGCTTTGCCGCATTGGGGCTGAAGGTCTGCCTGGTGGATCTGGCCTCCGGCGCGCTGGAGGCAGCGTGCGCGGCGGCGGCGGCGGCAAGCCCGCTGGGAGCCCCCGGTGTTATGGCCGCGCCAGCTGACGTTAGCAGCATTGCGCAGGTGGAGGCCCTGGCGGAGGCCGTCTACGCCCGTTTTGGCGAGGTTGCGGTGCTGATGAACAACGCCGCCACCGGCGCATTTGGCGGGCCGTGGGATCGCCTCGAGGTCTGGCGCCAGGTTCTGGAGGTCAATCTGTTCGGCGTTATCAACGGCGTGCAGGTTTTCACCCCGCGGATGCTCGCCCAAGGCAACGCCTGCGCCATCATCAATACCGGCTCCAAGCAGGGCATTACCTGTCCGCCGGGCAATACGGCCTATAACATGAGCAAGGCCGGGGTAAAGGTGCTGACGGAGGCGCTTGCCCATGGCCTGCGAAACGAGTCCGGCGCGAACATCACGGCTCATCTGCTCATTCCCGGTTCAACCTTCACGGGGATGACTGCCGGTAACCTCAAGGAAAAACCCTCGGGCGCCTGGAGCGCCGATCAGGTGGTGGATATGCTGCTCGCCGGCCTGGACGCCGGGGATTTTTATATTCTTTGCCCGGATAACGAGGTGACGCGCGAGACCGATAACAAGCGGATTCTCTGGGCGGCGCAGGACATCATCAACAACCGCCCCGCGCTGTCGCGCTGGCATGCCGATTACAGGGAAGATTTCGCCGCCTTCCTGCGCGCGTAGCGTTGGGGGTTATGTACTTTCCCGCGCCGCGAGTTCCAGCCCGACGTTGACGCGCCGCGCCGCCGGGCTGCCGCCCGAGATTCGCGCCAGCAGCATTTCCGCCGCGGTATGGCCCATGAGCTTGCGTGGTGAGATGATCGTGGTGAGGGCCGGGGTGACCAATGAGCTGACCGGCAGGCCATTGAAGCCCGCGATGGCGATGCGTCCGGGAATTGCGATACCGTCCCGCTGGGCACGCAAGATGGCGCCCACCGCCATTTCATCATTGGCGAAAAACAGCGCATCCAGCTCCGGGTTGGTTTTCAGGATATCTCCAAGCGCGTTCCAGCCAAGTTGCTGGCTGCCGCCTCCCGGATAATCAAACAGCATATCGCACGCGTTTTTGCTTTCCAGCAGGCGCCTGTGCATGCCATCGTAGCGCTGCCTTGCGCGGTAGTCATCGCGCAGCCTTGTGCCCACGAAGCCGATTTTCCGGTACCCGCGCGCGAGCAAATGCTCTGCCATCTCCATGCCGGCGCGAAAATGCGAGAGGCCGACATTCATGTCGATGCAGCGCGCCCCGTACTCCATCATCTCCACCACCGGCAGCCCGGCATTTTTGAGGATGGTGTTGGTGCGCGGCAGATGCCGCAGGCCCGCGATCATCACCCCGGGCGGTGCCCAGCCGAGCAGCGCCGAGACCAGCTCGGCTTCCCGCTCCAGGTTATAGTCGGTGGTGCCCAGCAACAACTGGTAACCGTGCGCCGTCAGCGTTTCCTGCACGCCTTCAATCACCTCGATAAAGACGACATTCGAGAGAGACGGAACGATGACCGGGATAACCTTGGTTTTGGCGGAGGCGAGGGCGCCGGCCATGCGGTTGGGCACATAGCCGAGTTGATCAACCGCCGTGCGAATACGGCTGCGAAGCGTCTCCGAGACGCTGTCCGGGTTATTCAGCGCGCGCGACACCGTGATAGGCGCAACCCGCGCAAGGGCCGCGACATCCGCCAGTGTGACCGAGCCATGGCTGGCGCGGCGGCTATCGGTGTTCGTGGTTTCAGGCGGGGCTTTATCCAAAATGCCTTGTCTTTCTATGGCCTTGGGCGATTCTACGCATGTTTACTTCCTCTTGCTGGTCTCGTCCAGGGGAGAGAAAAAGAAAAATGGTAGCGCTATCAAAAATCATGGTTGCGCTGTCATTCGGGGTCATGTATAACATGCAAGCGGCCTGACAAATGAGAATCGAGGTTCGCGTAGGGAACGATAATTGGTGGAAATTTCAAAGAATTTGCCTCGGGAAGCCGTCGTGCAGGATTTGATGAGCCGCACCCCCGGCCTGCTGGCTGCAACCGGGATTGATAAGCGCTTCGGAGCCAACAGCGTCTTGCGCAATGTCTCCTTGGCGCTGGCGCCGGGCGAGGTGCATACCTTGATGGGCGAGAACGGAGCTGGAAAATCCACGCTTTTCCGTATTCTCGCCGGAATTCACCAGCCCGATGCCGGGCAGATCAACTTGGACGGCGCCACGCTCGACCTGCGCAACCCCAGCGCGGCTTATGGTCACGGCATCTATCTGGTTCCCCAGGAGCCGGCATTGCTGAAGGAACTGAGCGTCGCGGAAAACATGTTCCTCGGGATGCTCCCCACGCGCGGCCGGTTCCCTTCCCGCATCGACTGGAAAACCATCCGCGGCCAGGCGCAGGACTCGCTCTCGGCGCTCGGGCTGGATGTGGATGTGCGTGATGATGCCAAGCACCTGAGCATTGCCCAGCAGCAGCTTGTGGAGTGCGCCAAGGCGCTGTTGCGCGGCTGCCGGATTATTTTGTTCGATGAGCCGACATCCCCGCTCACCGGCCGTGAGGTGGGAATTTTATTTAGCATCATGCGCCGGTTGCGCGGGCAGGGCTGCACGCTTGGCTTCATCAGCCATCGTATGGACGAGGTGAGCGAGATAAGCGACCGCGTAAGCGTCCTGCGCGATGGCGCGGTAACTGATGAGGTGGGCCGCGACGGGTTCGACCGCGCTCGCCTGGTCCGCGCCATGGTGGGACGTGAGGTGATTTTTGATCGCAGGCGGGTTCGCCGGGAGGCTGAGGGTGAGCCGGTGCTGAGTGTGCGCGGCCTGGCGCACGCGCCGGTGTTCTCGGGGGTGGATTTTGATGTCCGGCCCGGTGAGATCCTGGGTTTTTCCGGGTTGATCGGCTCCGGCCGTACAGAAATCGCCGAGGCGGTGTGCGGCTTGCGCGCGAAGTCAGCGGGCAGCGTAACCTTGGCCGGCCAGGACATCTCCGCCTCATCAATTGGCGATATTATCGAGGCCGGGCTGGTGTATGTGCCTGAAGACCGCGCGCGCCATGGGGTGATTCTTCCCATGTCGATCCGTGATAACGCAACCGCCGGGCAGATCGGCCGGTTGCAGCGCAAAGGCGGCATCCTCAACCGCGGACGTGAAGTCGCGATCGCCACAGATACGATGCGCCGCTACCAGGTGCGCGCGCGCGGGATTGATCAGCCGGTCGGCCAGCTTTCCGGCGGCAACCAGCAGAAGGTCGTGTTCGGCAAATGGATGAGCACGAACCCGAAGGTTGCCATTCTCGACGAGCCGACGCGCGGCGTGGACGTTGGCGCGAAAGATGAGATTTACCGCTTGATCGAGGAATTGTCGGCGCAGGGTATGGCGATTGTCGTCATCTCCTCGGAGTTGGAAGAGTTGATCGTGCTATGCGACAGGGTGATTGCGATTTACGGCGGAAAAATCGCGGCCGAATTAAAGGGGGCGGATGTGACCGCCGCACGTGTCGGCGCCGCTTTCCTTGGCGTGGAGGCGCATTGAGATGAGCAGCACCGCCACAGCCGTATCGGATCCCAGCCGCCGTAAAAAATCCAGGCCGCGCCGCAGGGAGCTCCGTGAAGTCACGCTTCTGGTGGCGATATTTGCAGTGGTGCTCGGCGTCGGAGTGCTACGGCCAAGCTTTATGTCCTTCAGCAATATCGAATTCATGGTCCTCAGCTCCGTTGTGCTCGGGCTGGTCGGCATCAGCCAGACCTTCGTTATCATAACGCGCGGGATTGATCTTTCAGTCTCCGCCGTTCTGGGGTTGAGCGCGATGGTTTTCGGGCTGCTCTCCACCACATCCAGTATGCCGCTCTGGCAGGCTTTGCCGCTTTGCCTGGCCATGGGTGCGGTGCTTGGCTGTTTCAACGGTTTTTTGGTCGCTTGGTTGAAAATTCCGCCGATTATCGCAACGTTGGGGACTTACAGCCTGTATGGCGGGCTGACATTTATCTATTCCAACGGGCTGCAGGTGGACCAGGTCTCGCCAAATTTCGCGGCGTTTGGCAATGATAATCTCATCCCCGGGCTGCCGGTGCCAACGCCGGTGCTTGCTCTTGCCGCTGTGGCCGCTGCTGCCTGGTTCGTCCTGAACCACATGAAATTTGGCCGCAATATTCTGGCAATCGGCAACAATGCCGCCGCAGCCTATAACGCCGGTATTTCCGTGCGCCGCACGCTGCTGGCTGTGTATACCATCTCCGGCGCGCTGGCGGCTTTTGCCGGGCTCGTGTTCGTGGCCTATACCGGGTCAGCCACAGCCACAACCGGCACGGGCGACCATGTCGAGCTGCAATCCATCGCGATCGCGCTGATCGGCGGCACGGCGATCGCGGGCGGGCGGGGCAATCTTGCCGGCACAGTAATCGGCAGTGTGTTCCTGAGCGTTGTCATCACCGCGCTGGTGTTTCTGCAAGTTCCCGCGATCTGGTATTCGGCGGGTGAGGGGTTGATGATCCTCGCCGCCGTTACCCTTGGCGCAAGACGGAGTGTGAATCCATGAGATATCTATTTCCCAGCCAACCATGGGACCGTGCGCTGGTCGCGATCTTGGTGGCGCTGTTCTCAGGGTTCTGCATTCTCACACCTGGTTTTTATAATGGCTTTCACGGTACCCTCGCGATCACCGAAGAGTTTCTGCCGTTCGGCTTTGTGGCTTTAGGACTTTCGGTAGTTATTTTAACCGGCGGCATTGACCTTTCAGTTGGTTCCATCTCGGGGCTTGCGGCTGTCATCATGGCTATCCTCATTAAATCCTACGGCTTGAATACCTGGCTTGCGGTGTTGGTGGCTGTTGGCGCCGGCGGCGGCCTTGGGTGGTTGAACGGGCAGATTATCACCCGCCTGCGCGTGGAACCGCTGATTGCGACATTGTCCACGAATTTCATCTATTCCAGCATTGCGATCGCGCTTGCCGGCGCATCGCCGCCTTACGGCTTCGGCCACGCATTCGGTGAACTTGGAACCGGCGCCATAGCGGGCTGGGTGCCCGTGCAGTTAGTGATATTTATCGTCCTGGCCATCGGGTTTTCGGTGCTGATTACCCGCACCGGATATGGCCGGCGGTTGGTGATGATCGGCTATAACCGGGATGCGGCGCATTATGCTGGTGTTTCAGTTGCCTCGGTTGAGCGGCGTGCCTATTGCATCAGCGGCGTGATGGCAGCTTTCGCGGGTATTGTTCTCGCATCGTATTACGATGCTGTCCGTGCCGATATGGGCGATATCCTGCTGCTGACTTCGATCACCATGGTCGTGCTGGGTGGCATTAGTATATTCGGCGGCGAAGGCGGGATTCTCGGCGTAACTCTCGCGGTGATGATCCTTGGTGTTCTTCGCCAAGGGATGCTAATCGCCGGGTTTTCAGACATGGTGACCACAATGCTGATCGGCGCGATTCTGCTCTCATCCATCGCCATAAAAAATCTATTCTCCAGCCGGGGTTTTGATTTTGGCTCTATAATCCGGCGCCTTTCCTTTTTGCGCCCGCCGGAGCGCATGACCTCAAGATCCTAGAACAAAACACCGGATTACGTGCCTGCGACGATAACAAAAAACTCATGTAGGGATATTATGAAGTCACTTATCAAAATGTTATTGGTTTCCGCCAGCCTGGGTGCCATGGCAACGGCCGCTCATGCACAGACCTCGATTGACACATCGAAGACCATCAAAGTTGCGATGGTTCCGAAGCTGATCGGGCTTTCGGTCTTTAAGGCCAATGAACAAGGGGCGATCGAAGCCGCGAAATCGCTCAACATCAATTTTCTCTACACCGGCCCGGTGACAGCATCCGCGCAAGGCCAGGTTGATATCATCAACAGCCTCGTTGCACGGAAGTTTGATGCGATCACGGTGACGTCGAACAATCCGACGGAGCTTGCGCCATCGCTGAAACGGGCGATGGCTCAAGGTATCGCTGTGGTGAGCTATGATTCCGATGTTTCGCCCGATGCGCGGGATTTCTTCATTCAAAATACCGCCTATCCGGCGATGGGCAAGGCGTTGGTAGATTCGGTTGAAGCCTATGCCGGTCCGAACGCGCAAGTCGCCATTTTGTCCTCAACGCCAGATGCGGCTATTCAAAATGCATGGCTGGGTGCGGTAAAAACCTATATGGCAGCAACCTATCCAAATATGAAAATCGTGACGACGCAATATGGTCAGTCAAGCCCGTCGCTGTCGCTGTCCGCAGGTTTGAATATTCTGCATGCCTATCCGCAGGTAACCGCGATTATCGCGCCGGATGGCGCAGCGGAAGTGGGCGCCGCCGCGGCGATTGAAAAACTTGGCCTTCAGGGTAAGGTTTTTGCAACCGGCGCGAGCGATCCGAACTCGATCCGCCAATACGTCAAAGATGGCGTCATCAAGGCCAGCCCGCTTTGGGATGAGGTGGGAGAAGGTAAGCTGGTTATGTATGTGGCGCGTCTCGCCGCGAATCATGCACTGAAATCAGACGACACCTTTACCGTGCCAGGGCTTGGCACCTATACTGTCAATAACAAGGTGATCATCTTTAGCAAGCCACTTGTTTTTACCGCTGAAAATATCGATAAATACAACTTTTAAAACCATCGCGGCAATCCGCCGGTTGGAGAAGGCCGGCGGATAAGACCTACATACCATGGAGAGCAGTGAATGAAACGGATAGTATTTACAGGCGGCAGCGGCAAGGCGGGAAAGCACGCAGTGCAGCATCTCGTGGAGCACGGTTACCGCGTGCTGAATATCGACACTAAACCGCTTGATAATCCGCAAGTCCGTACCTTAATCACGGATCTCACCGATCAGGGCCAGGTATTCAATGCGCTGTCGAGCTATACCGGCTTGCATGAATTCGATGCATCGCTGCGGCCTGAACCAATTGATGCGGTCGTTCATTTTGCTGCGATTCCGCGCATCATGATCACGCCCGATAACGAGGTGTTCCGCATCAACACGCTCAGCACCTATAACGTTATCGAAGCTGCGGTAAAGCTTGGTATCAAAAAAATCATCATTGCCTCTAGCGAGACGATTTACGGGCTGGTATTCGCCAACGAACCGCGCGACCCTGTTTATTTTCCTCTGGATGAGGAATACCCGGTTGATCCGATGGATAGCTACGCGCTCTCCAAACTTTGTAACGAGAATACTGCCAAGGCTTTTGCGCTGCGCTCCGGCATTGATATATATTCAATCCGTATCGGCAATGTAATTGAACCACATGAGTATGCGAACTTCCCCAAATTCTTCGCCGATCCTGGTTTCCGGAAGCGGATTGCGTGGAGCTATATTGACGCCCGTGACCTAGGGGAGATCACCCGGCTTGGGATCGAGAAGAACGGTTTGGGCTTCCAGGTGTTCAACGGCGTCAGTGGCGATACTTCGTCCGACCTTCCAACGGCTGAGTTGCTTCGCCGCTTCTATCCGAACGCGCCGGTGCGCGGCACGCTCGGAGAATTTGAAACACTGCTCTCCAACCGGAAAACATGCGATGTCCTCGGATTCAAACAAGCTCATTTCTGGCGCGACTATGTCAAATAACCCGAATACCCCAGAGCGGATCGGTTTCATCGGCGTAGGGCTGATGGGCCATGGCATGGCGAAGAATATTCTTGAAGCCGGTTATCATCTTACAGTTCTGGCAAATCGTAACCGCGTGCCGGTCGATGATTTGCTGGCGCGTGGCGCCGCGGAGGCAAGTTCCGCGAAGGCGTTGGCGGAAGTGGTCGACATCGTCTTTCTTTGTGTCACGGGTAGTCCGCAGGTCATTTCCATTATCAATGGCGAAAATGGCTTGGCGGCGGCAGGAAAAAAGCTGTTGATCGTTGATTGTTCGACCTCCGATCCGTCCATTACGACGGCGCTGGCGGGGGAACTCGCAGGCCGGGAGATCACGCTAATCGACGCACCGCTCAGCCGGACACCGAAAGATGCTTGGGCCGGTACGCTCGATGTGATGATTGGCGGGGCGGATAAGGATGTCGCCAGGGTAAAGCCGATTATCGAGTCGTTTTCACAACGGATGGTCCACACCGGCCCAACCGGAACCGGCCACACGATGAAACTGCTGAATAATTTCATATCTTTGGGCTATGGCGCGCTCTATTCGGAAGCGTTGATGCTAGGCGCCAAAGCTGGATTGCGCGCGGATATATTCGATCAGGTGATTCGGGGCGGCCGAATGGACTGCCCATTCTATCAGACATTTTTCAAATATGTGATAGAACGTGATCGTGATGCGCATAAATTCACGCTCAATAATGCGCTGAAGGATCTTACCTACCTCTCTGCCTTCGCCATCAACGCGGGTGCCGCGAATCCTGTTTCCGCCGCGGTGCGCAATTCCTATGCGCTTGCCATAGGTGCGGGGCGGGGCGATGATTATGTGCCAATGCTCTCGGATATTGTTGCCGCTCTCAACGGCATCAATCCGCAACCAAGCTGAGAGACAGTCAAACTCTGCATGTATTCTTATAAACACGGCCTGTTCACAACAGGCCGTGTTTTCGTCAGTGCATCATCGCCAGTGCGTGCATGAAGAAATCCCGGCCGCCGAAATTGCCTGATTTCAGCGCAAGCAACATGTCCGTATTGTTTCCGCCCAAGCTGCGCAACACAGGTACGCCGGGGGCAATTTCCGGGCCAAGCTGAAAGGCTGATATCCCCAAGCGGTTTATCACCGCGCCAGAGGTCTCGCCACCGCCAACGACCAGGCGCTTTACACCGCGCGCGACGAGACCGGCGGCAATGGCAGCCATTGCTTGTTCAATCGCATGGCCGGCGCGCTCGCGGCCGTAGCGTTCCTGCAGCCGCGCCACCTCTTCTGGCGAACCGCTGCTGGCGATAAGTACCGGGCCAGCGGCCAGGCGCGCCGCCGCCCATTCCAGGCCATCTGAGATTTCCTCCGGATTATCCATCAATTTCTCAGTCCGCAGGCGCAAAACTGGTAAAAACCGTGCAGCGGCATCAATCTGTTCCAGAGTGGCTTTTGAACAGCTTCCCACCAGGCAGGCCGCAAAACCACCAACTGGCGTGCCTGCATCCGCCAGCTTCGCGGTGCTGTTCACCGCAAGCGCGCGTGCAAGCCCCAGGCCCAGCCCGGATGCACCAACGGAAAGTTTCTGGCCGATGGCGGCGGCGCCGATCGCCAGCAGGTCGCTCTCCCTGATGGCATCAATAATCGCGATGCCGCGATGCTGTTTGGCGAGTTCACGCTGGCGCGCCAGAATTGCTTCCGGCCCGCGTGCAACAACCTCCACGTCGATTAGCCCTATTTGCGCATTACCGCACTGGCGCTGCAGAACGCGCACGAGGTTGGAGTCCCGCATCGGGTTTAGCGGATGATCTTTCAACGGGCTTTCGTTCAACGGGACGCCATTTACGAATAAATGGCCCTGGTAAACGGTGCGGCCTGTTTCAGGAAATGCTGGCGTGACAAGCAGGCTTTCTGCGCCGTCATCAGCCTGCAACGCCAAGGTTACCGGCCCGATATTGCCCGCATCTGTTGAATCGAATGTGGAACATATTTTGAACATCACATGCCCCGCGCCCTGGCTCCGCAGCCAGCGCGCCGCGGCACGTGAACTGGCAACTGCATCTGCGGCCACGATAGACCGGCTTTTCAGTGAAACGACGACAGCATCGACATCCTCCAGAGGCAATCCTGCCTCAGGAACGCCAATCGTCTGAACAGTTCGCAGGCCGTTGCGTGTCAGCGTGTTCGCAAGGTCGGAGGCGCCCGTGTAATCATCAGCGATGCAGCCAAGACGAAGGCTCATTGCTTTGCTCCGGCATCATGCAACCACCCGAGACCTGCAAGCGTTCCGCCGCGCGGATTATACTCACACCCGATGAAGCCGCTATAATTCAGGTTTTCCAGATGCCGGAAAATATGGCCGTCGTTCAGTTCGCCGGTATCGGGCTCATTGCGCAGCGGCACACTGGCCACCTGCACATGGCCGATCATTGGCATCAGCCGGGCCAACGCAGCCGAGACATCTCCATGCATAATCTGACGATGGAAAATATCGAATTGCAACCGCAGGGTCCTTAATCCCAGCTGTTGAATCAGCGCCTCGGCATAGGGGTAATCATTGAGGAAATATCCCGGCATGCTGCGTGCGTTGATCGGCTCCAGCAACAGCTCAATGCCGTGCTCCGCCAGTTGTTCCGCCGCGTAGGTTACCGCCGTCTCGTAGCTTGCAGCCGCCTCGAGGTTATCGCGGTTCGCAATGCCCGCCATAAGGTGCAGCCGCTTCGCCCCGGTTGCCTGGGCGTACACCAAGGCTGTTTGCACACTCGCTTTCAACTCTTCCAGCCGGCCGGGCAGGGCGGCTATCCCGCGTTCACCTGCCGCCCAATCGCCCGGCGGCATATTGAACAGCGCCTGCGTCAGCCTATGGCGCTGCAGGCGAGCCGCAATCGCTTCCGGCGGGTGATCATAAGGGAAGAGATATTCCACCGCCTGGAACCCGGCATCGGCCGCCGCGCCAAAGCGGTCCAGAAACGGCCATTCGGTGAACATCATCGAGATATTGGCTGCAAATTTTAACATCAATTATCATTTTCCGGCAGTTTTACACCGCCCAGGCGGGCATAAACACGCGCGACGGAGGCATCGTCATCGCGGCCCAGGCCCATGCCTGAGGCGGCGAGAAACATCTGTAGCGCACTGGCTGCGACAGGAACCGGAAATTTTGCGTCTCTCGCCATGTCCTGAATGATGCCAAGATCTTTCACGAAAATATCCACCGCACTGTGCGGGGTATAATCTCCGGCCAGAACATGCGGCATGCGGTTTTCAAACATCCAGGAATTTCCAGCGGATGCGGTAATCACCTCATACACCTTCCCAAGATCCAGCCCCTGCCGCGCGGCGAAGGCCATCGCCTCGCTGGCGGCGGCGATATGCACCCCGGCCAGAAGCTGGTTGATCATTTTGAACGCAGCCCCCAGCCCCGCCTCGCTGCCCAGCTCATAAACCTTCGCAGCCATCGCTGAGAGTGCAGGCTGGGCCTTGGAAAATGCTTCAGGGGAACCGGAGGCGAGAATGGTCAACGCGCCATCGCGTGCGCGGATGGCGCCGCCGCTAATCGGTGCGTCCAGGTAATGCCGGCCGGTTGCCTCCAGCCGCGCCGCGAACTGCCGCGCGATTTCTGGCGCCATGGTGGCGGCGGAGATGAACACGCCGCCTTTGGGCAATGTTTCCGCAACGCCTGCGTCGCCAAACAGAATCGCCTCGGTCTGCGCGGCATTCACCACCACCGAGACGACAATTTCAGCGCCCGCGGCCGCTTGTGCCGGGCTGTCCGCACCGCGTCCGCCCTCTGCCTGCAAGCGCTCGACGGCTTCACGCGCGACATCGAACCCCGCCACCGCAAAACCCGCGCGGCTCAGCGACTGCGCCATGCCAAAGCCCATGGAGCCCAGTCCGATGACCGCAACAGTCGCGGTATTTGGTATATTGATGGTTTGAGTGCTCATTTACATCTTCCAACGAGCCAGGCTGGCGCCGTGGCATAGCGGTTTCTTTTGGTACTCTGGCACGTGATGATCTCCCAAAACGCGGCATTCACCGCTGGCGCTGCGTGTAAATGGTAGCGCTATCATATTTCTAGGTCATTTTGCGGCGCTTGCCAAGAGCTAATGGGAGCGCTACCAATTCAATGTTTACAATGGCCAAAAGGAAGTGAAGCACGATGAATGAATCGGCCCTGCGCGAGCAGATCTGCCGTTTTGGCGCCTCTCTGTTTGCGCGTGGGCTTACGCCAGGCGCATCGGGCAACATCTCTGTGCGGCTGGAGGGTGGCGGCTGGCTGGTTACGCCCACCAATGCCTCTTTGGGGGTTCTGGACCCGGCGCGGCTCTCCGTGCTCGATGCTGCGGGCCGGTTGCTCTCAGGTGACCCGCCAACCAAGGAAATCCCGCTGCACGCTGCGATTTATGAAAGCCGCAAGGCCGCCGCGGTGGTGCATCTGCATTCAACCCATGCCGTCGCGGTCTCCATGCTGCCGGAAATCAACCCGGCCAACGCGCTGCCCCCGCTCACCCCTTATTATGTGATGCGCTGCGGCTGCACCGCCCTGGTGGCGTATCATCGCCCGGGAGACCCGGCGGTAGGAGACGCCATTCGCGGCCTCGGCGGCCGTTATTCCTGCGTTCTGCTGGCCAATCATGGTTCGGTGCTCGCGGGTGAAACTCTGGAGGCGGCTGTTTTCGCGGCGGAGGAACTGGAGGAGACGGCGAAGCTCTATCTGTTGCTGCGCGGCGCCGCTCCGCGCGTGCTGGATTCGGCTCAACTCAACGATCTGGTGGATCATTTCAATTTATCTCCAGAGCTGCGCCGGATGTGACGCGCTTCGGGTGCCCCAAAAGCCCGCCTGCCACGAAATCGGCCAGTCTGTTTCCGCGAATTGATTCGCGGGCCGTGCCGGGCCACATTCCCCATATTCTGGCCCTGCCGATCCGCAGCGAATTTGGAGCATGACGTAATGACCGAGCCTGACCTGTTGCGGCGTATGTTCGATGCCGCTGTGTGTGCCGCGGCGCCGGATCTGGCGGTGCCACCGCATTTGCCCGCTCCGCCGCGCGGCCGCACGGTCGTGATCGGCGCGGGCAAAGCCGCCGCCGCCATGGCGCGCGCGGTGGAATTGAACTGGCCGGCGGGTCATCCCATCAGCGGGTTGGCCGTCACCCGCTATGGCCACGGCGTTGGCCCACTGGCGCGCATTGAGGTGGTGGAGGCGGCTCATCCGGTACCTGATGCCGCCGGGCAGGACGCTGCCCAGCGCATCCTGACGATGGTGCAAGGGCTGGAGCCGGAGGATTTGGTGCTGTGTTTGATTTCCGGCGGCGGGTCTTCGCTGCTTTCACTACCCGCTCCAGGCGTCACCCTGGCCGACAAGCAGGAGATCAACCGCGCGTTGCTGCGCAGCGGGGCGAATATTCATGAGATGAATTGCGTTCGCAAGCATCTTTCCGCCATCAAGGGCGGCCGCCTGGCCGCCGCTGCCGCTCCGGCTCAACTGGTGACGCTGCTGATTTCCGATGTGCCGGGCGACGACCCTTCGGTAATCGCTTCAGGCCCCACCGTGCCGGACGCCACGACCCAGGCCGAGGCCAAGGCGATTCTGGCGCGCTACCAAATTGCGCTGGCGCCGCATGTGCGCGCGCTGCTGGATGACCCGTCCGCCGAGACGCCCAAGCCCGGTAATCCGGCCTTCGCCCACACGCAAACGCACATCATCGCCGCCCCGCAGGCCTCGCTGGAGGCCGCCGCTGCCATCGCGCGGGCCGCGGGGGTCACGCCATTGATACTGGGCGATGCCCTGGAAGGTGAGGCCGCAGAGGTAGGCCGGGTGATGGCGGGGATCGCCAGGCAGGTGGCGCTGCACCGGCAGCCCGCGCCGCCGCCTTGCGTCCTGCTCTCGGGCGGCGAGACCACCGTCACCGTGCGCGGCCAGGGGCGCGGCGGGCGGAATGTGGAGTTTTTGCTCTCCCTCGCCATCGCCCTTGGCGGGCAGCCCGGCATTTGGGCCATCGCGGGCGACACGGACGGCGTGGACGGCGCCGAGGAAGTCGCGGGGGCGATCGTCACGCCGGATACGCTGGCCCGCGCGGCCGCCCTTGGCATGAATCCTCGCGCCAGCCTGGATGACAATAACGGCCACGGATTTTTCGCGGCGCTGGATGATCAGGTGATCACCGGCCCGACACTCACCAATGTCAACGATTTTCGCGCCATCCTTATCACCGCCGCCAGCACGGAGGGCAATATTGGCCACCCGGCGGCCATGCAGGCTGATTTAAGGAAGGACTCACCATGACCGGCGGCATTCAGGCGCTCACCGCCTGGCTTCCGTTCGGGTCGCCGGGCTCCACCGCTCCGCTCAAGCTTGCGGTTGTTCGGCGCCTGCGACATGTTGCCTGACTGCCCATAAAACAATGCCCAAGAACCAAAAATAAGGAGGCTTTTATGTTCGCACAATTACTCACGCCCATTGAAGGCAGCCTTGGGGACTCGTTCCTCATCGCGGTCCTGCCGGTTGTCGCCGTGCTGCTGCTGCTGGGCGTCTTTCGCCGCCCTGCCTGGCAGGCGGCGCTGGCCGGGCTGCTCACCGGCCTTGCCGTCGCGATCATGGCCTGGCAAATGCCCGTGCACCTCGCCCTCAACGCCGTGGCAAATGGCGCGGTATTCGCCGCCTGGCCGGTGATGTGGATCGTGGTCAACGCGCTGTTGCTCTATAACGTAGCGGTCAAATCCGGGCGTTTCGAGGCCTTCCGCAAATGGGTGATCGAACATTTGCCGAACGACCGCCGGGTTGTGCTGGTTGTCATCGGCTTCTGCTTCGGTGCCCTGCTCGAAGGCATTGCCGGTTTTGGCACGCCGGTCGCCATTACCAGTTCGCTGCTGATCATGGTTGGTTTTCCCGCCCTTGATGCGCTGGTGTTCGTGCTCATCTTCAACACCGCCCCGGTCGCGTTCGGCGCGCTTGGCGTTCCTGTCACCGTGCTGGGCGCGGTGACGAGCCTGCCCGCGAGCACGTTGGGTGCCATGGTCGGGCGCCAGCTGCCGCTGATGGCGCTGATCCTGCCGTTTTACGTAATGGCGGTATACGGCGGATGGCGTTCGCTCAAGGCGCTCTGGCCCTTGCTGCTGGTTGCCGGGAGCAGTTTCGCGGCCGCGCAGTTCGTAACCTCCAATTATATCGACTACCCGCTTACCGATGTTTTGTCCTCGCTCGGCTCTCTCGTCATCACGCTGCTGTTCCTGCGCGTCTGGCGTCCCGCTCCGGATGCCGCTTTCGCGGTCTCGGAAACCAAGCTGCAAGACGCTGAACGCACGGAAATGAACATTGCCCCCTGGCAGGGCTGGATTCCCTGGGTCGTGGTCTCGGCCATCGTCATCGCCTGGACATTTTACGGCGTGGCAGCGCTTGGCCAGCAGGCGATTCACTGGCCCGGTCTGGACAAGGCAATCTCCATCACGTTGTACCATGGCAAACCCTATGCGGCTGTCTGGGTTTTCCAGCCGCTTGGCACCGGCACGGCGATTTTGCTGTCAGCCGTAATCACCGCGTTGATGTTCAGCCTGAGCCCCCGCGCGTTCCTGGGCTGCATAAAGCAGACGGTCAAACAGGTCTGGATCGCGGTTGTCACCGTGATGCTGATCGTTGGTCTGGCCTACTTGATGAATTATTCAGGTCTGGCTTACACGCTGGGGGCTGGCGTGGCGGCAACCGGAAGGCTGTTTGTGCTGCTCTCGCCCTTTCTGGGCTGGATTGCCGTGATGCTTTCGGGCAGTGATACCTCAGGTAACGCTCTGTTCGGCAATCTGCAGGTGGTCGCGGCCCAGCAGCTTCATCTCAACCCGGTGCTTTTTGCCGCCACCAACTCATCCGGCGGTGTCATGGGCAAGATGATCTCGCCGCAGAACATCGCCACCGGCGTCTCCGTCACCAACCTCAAGGGCCAGGAAGGCCAGGTATTCGCGCGCACTTTCGTGCACTCGGTCATCCTCACGCTAATGCTCAGCGGCCTGGTGGTGGTGGAGCAGTTCGTCATTCCGTGGATCATTCCCGCGATAGGAGGTTGACATGATTTTGATGCCCCCACCCGATCAGGCCGTGCTCGCCCGCCGCACGCAGATCGTCGCCGATTTGCGGCAGATCGTGCCCGGCGACGGGGTGATCGACACCGAGCATGAACGCCGTGCCTTTGAATGCGATGGGCTCACAGCCTACCGCCAATTGCCGATGGTGGTGGTGCTCCCTAGCACCACCGCGCAGATTGTCGGCGTGCTGCGCTATTGCACCGCGCATAATGTTAAGGTGGTTCCCCGCGGGGCGGGCACTTCGCTCTCCGGCGGGGCGTTGCCGCTGGAGGACGGCGTTCTCCTGGGGCTAGGAAAATTCAAGCGTATCCTGGAAATTGATACGGCCAACCGCTGCGTGGTGGTGCAACCCGGCGTCACCAATCTGGGCATAACCCACGCGGTGCAGGGGTTGGGCCTGTACTATGCGCCGGACCCCTCCAGCCAGATCGCCTGCACCATCGGCGGCAATGTGGCGGAGAATTCCGGCGGTGTGCACTGCCTTAAATATGGGCTGACCACCAATAATGTCATCGGCATAGAAATGGTAACGATGGACGGCGAAATCCTGCGCCTCGGCGGCAAGCATTTTGACTCCGGCGGGTTAGATCTCCTCGGCGTGATGGTCGGCTCCGAGGGGCTGCTCGGCGTGGTCACCGAAGTCACCGTGCGGGTGCTGCCCCCCCCTCCGGGCGCGCGCGCGTTGATGATCGGCTTCCCAACGGTTGAAGGTTCGGCCGATTGCGTGGCGGACATCATCGCCGCCGGAATCATTCCCGGCGGCATGGAGATCATGGACAGGCTGGCGGTCGAAGCCGCCGAGGCGTTTGTCCATGCCGGTTATCCGCTTGAGGCCGCGGCCTTGCTGATTGTTGAACTTGATGGCGTGGCGGTTGAAGTTGACCATCTGGTGGCGCTGGTCGAGGAAATCGCGCAGCGCCACGGCGCCACCTCATGCCGCGCCAGCCAGTCGGAGGCCGAGCGGCTGCTGTTCTGGGCCGGGCGCAAGGCGGCCTTCCCGGCGGTGGGGCGGCTCTCGCCGGATTATTATTGCATGGACGGTACAATCCCCCGGCGGCGCATCGGCTATGTGCTGGCGCGCATCACCCAGATGGAGCAGGTCTATGGGCTGCGCGTCGCCAATGTGTTCCATGCCGGCGATGGCAATCTGCACCCCTTGATTCTCTACAACGCCAACATTCCCGGCGAGTTGGAGCGCGCCGAGGAATTCGGCAACGATATCCTGCGGCTCTGCGTTGAGGTCGGCGGCGTGCTGACGGGTGAGCATGGCGTGGGCATCGAAAAGCGCGACCTGATGGGCACGATGTTCAACGAGACCGATCTCGGGCAGCAGCAGCGCTTGAAATGCGCGTTTGACCCTGCCAGCCTGCTCAACCCCGGCAAGGTGTTTCCGCAGCTTTGCAACTGTGCCGAGCTGGGGCGCGTGCATGTGCATGGCGGCCAGACGCGCTTCCCCGAACTACCCCGCTTTTGAAAAGTATTCGCCAATGCCGAGATTCACCCCACAGAATGCCGCCGAGGCCGCTGAAATAATCGCCAGGGCCGCCGCCGGAAATCAACCGCTTGAAATTATCGCGGGCGCCAGCAAGCGCGCTTTGGGCCGCCCCGTGGCAAGCAATGATGTTCTCGATATCTCGGCATTGCGCGGGATCATCAGCTACGAACCCGCCGAACTGGTGCTGAGCGTGCATGCCGCCACCCCGATGTCCGAGATCGAGGCGGCATTGAGCGAACACCAGCAGATGCTCGCGTTCGAGCCGCCGGATTGGCGGGGGCTGCTGGGCAGCGGCGGCGAGCCCACCTTGGGGGGCGTCGTTGCCTGCAACCAGTCTGGCCCGCGCCGGGTCCGCGCCGGCGCCGCCCGGGACTATTTCCTGGGCTTCTCGGCCATCAACGGCTGGGGCGAATCCTGGAAGGCCGGGGGCAAGGTGGTGAAGAACGTCACCGGCTATGACATGTCAAAACTACAGGCCGGCGCTTTTGGCACATTATCGGTGTTGACTGAGATCACCCTGAAGGTGATGCCAAAACCGCAGACCGCCACCACAATCCTGCTGCCAAGCCTGGCCGGCGAGGTGGCCATTGCGTTGCTCTCCCAGGCGCTGAACACCCCCTACGAGATCTCCGGCGCCGCCCATCTGCCGGCCGTGGTGGCGCGGCGCTCGGGCGTGGCGGCGGCCGCGCAAGGCGGCGCGGTCACGGCATTGCGCCTGGAGGGGCATGCCCCCTCGGTCGCGTTCAGGGTTGAAGCGGCCGAGGTATTGCTGGGCCGCGGCGAGCGGCTCGATGCCGCGCAGAGCGCTCAATTCTGGCGCGAGGTGGGGGAGGTGAGCCCGCTGCTGCCTGCCGAGGGGCGCGTGATCTGGCGGCTCTGTCCCACACCTTCGGCGGCGCCCGAGGTCCTGCAGGGCATCAGCGGCGCTTTCGCGTCGGCGGAGGCGTATTATGATTGGGGCGGCGGGCTGATCTGGCTGTCGCTGGATGCGGCGGCGGCTGGCCCGGATGCCGGCGCGGCGGCGGTGCGGGGCGCCATGGCGCGCGCGGGCGGCCACGCCACGCTGATTGCCGCCCCGGCGGCGCTACGCACGGCCGTGCCGGTTTTCACGCCACTGCCAGGCCCCCTGGAAGCGCTCGCCCGGCGGGTCAAGCAGAGCTTCGACCTGCGCGGCATTCTCAACCCTGGCCGCATTCAGGAAGGGCACTAACCCCCATGCAAACCAATTTTACCGCGGCGCAGCTGGCCAACCCGGACATCGCCGCCTCCGAGCAAATTCTGCGTAGTTGCGTGCATTGCGGCTTCTGCACCGCCACCTGTCCCACATACGCCCTGCTGGGTGATGAGCTCGATAGCCCCCGTGGCCGGATTTATCTGATCAAGGACATGCTGGAGAATGACCGCCCCGCCACCGCGGAGGTGGTGAAGCATGTGGACCGCTGCCTCTCTTGCCTCTCATGCATGACCACATGCCCCTCGGGCGTGAATTATATGCACCTGGTTGACCATGCCCGCCACCATATCGAGGAGACCTATCGCAGACCCTGGGCTGATCGCGCGCTCCGCCGCGTGCTGGGGGCTGTGCTGCCGAGTCCGGCCCGTTTCCGCCTGGCGCTGCGGGCCGCCGCGCTGGGTAAGCCGTTCTCGCGGTATATGCCCGCGCGGTTGAGGGCGATGCTGGCGCTGGCCCCGGCGCGCCTGCCCGCGCCATCGCCGGTCAGCCGTCCGCAGATATTTCCTGCAACTGGGCCTCGTGTGCGCCGTGTCGCCATGCTGGCCGGCTGCGCGCAACAGGTGCTGGCGCCGCAAATCAACGAGGCCACGGTCCGGCTGCTCACACGCCATGGTTGCGAAGTGGTGGTGGCGAACGGGGCGGGCTGTTGCGGCGCGCTCACGCATCATCTCGGCCAGGACGGGCATGCTGCGGCCCGGGCCAATATTCTCGCCTGGCAACGCGAAATTGAAAGCGGCGGTTTGGACGCCATCGTGATGAACGCTTCGGGCTGCGGCACAATGGTGAAGGATTACGGCTTCATGTTCCGTAACGATCCGCAACTGGCCGCGCCCGCCGCCCAGGTTTCAGCCCTGGCGCAAGACATTACAGAGCTGATGGCCCGGATTGGCTTGCGCCAGCCCGTGCAGACGAGCGGCCAGCGGGTTGCCTACCATAGCGCCTGCTCCCTGCAGCACGGCCAGAAAATAACCAACGAGCCGAAACAGTTGCTTAAACAGGCGGGGTTCACGGTGCTCGATGTGCCGGAAGGCCATTTATGCTGCGGCTCAGCGGGTAGCTATAATCTGCTGCAACCAGAAATCGCCGGACAACTGCGTGAGCGCAAGGTGATGAATATCAAAAGCACGGCGCCAGATCTAATCGCCGCAGGCAATATCGGCTGCCTGACGCAGATCGCCACAGGCACGCAACTGCCGGTGGTGCATACGGTGGAATTGCTGGACTGGGCCACCGGCGGGCCCAAGCCGGCCGCGCTGGGGTAACAGACTCCCTCTCGATACAAGGCAGGGGTGGCGGGACGAAGGGGGCGAAGGTTCCAGCGGCGTGGAAAGCCGTTGAAAATCTCCCGGAGGGGCTGCGCGCCAAAGGAGAAACTGACGCCACAGGTCATCCTGTATGGCCGCAGGCATCTGTCATGCAATTCCTGGGAAGCCGGATTGCCTTGATTCAGATCAAAGACATTCTTTCCATCTTCAGGTCAGTGTCCCGCGCTTGATCGCCAGTTGATGGCACAAACAGGACTGCATGAGTATGGATGAAAGTCGACTTCCCGTTCCTCTGGCGCGTGTGGCGTTGCGTGTGATACCTGAAACTGTGTTAAATCGCCTGACGTATCTTTTGATACGCAGGATGCAGAAGATTCATCCAGGCTTGTTTCAGAATCTTGCCCGCCTGGATGCGGCCACCGTCTGCATAGAACCCTCTGATCTGCCGTACCGCTTTGTTTTGAAGTTTGGCCAAGGCCCAACATCCTTAAGAACAGCGGCCCGCGCGGGATGTTCCTGCGATGCTGCGGTCAAAGGAAAATTGGAATCATTGCTCAATTTGCTCGAGGGCCGCATTGACAGCGACATGATGTTTTTCTCACGTGAGATCATCATCACCGGCGATACCGCCGTTGTCGTCGCCTTGCGTAATACGCTTGACCGTGAAGAAATCCGCCTTCTGGACGATATTTCCGCCATGTGCGGGCCGGTTTCAAATCCCGCGCGCAAGGTGATTGTCAGGGTCAATAAATTCATGGAACATATCAAAACATCCATGAAAAATGCGCATGAGCGGCGGCATTCGCGTGATGCCAATGAGGCCGCCGCGAAGCTTGAATGTGCCAGACTCCAGGAAGAGATTAAGGCACTTAAATTCCGGCTCGCGAAATTCGAAGTGCGCGGGAAAAGAATGGATGCATCCGCCCTATGAGATCTTCGTATCTTGAACTTGTCTGCCCCGCGGGAACCCCTGCGGCCTTGCACGCAGCTGTCGCCGCCGGCGCGGATACCGTCTATTGCGGGTTCCGTGATTGCACGAACGCGCGCAATTATCCGGGGCTCAACTTTGATATGGATGAGATGACAGCCGGCGTCGCCTATGCGCATGAGCATGGGTGCAAGGTTCTTGTCACCATCAACACATTTCCACGCGCCGGTCAGGAAAAATCCTGGCATCAGGCCGTCGACAACGCTGCCATGGCTGGCGCGGACGCAATTATTCTGGCTGATATCGGACTGCTGGATTACGCCACACGCCGGCATCCGGGCCTGCGGCGGCATCTTTCCGTCCAGGCATCCGCCGCAAACGCCTTGTCGATCCTTTTCTATCGCGAGCATTTTGATATCAAGCGCGTCGTGCTGCCGCGAGTCTTATCGATTGAGGATGTCGCATCCCTGATTCAGCAGACAGAAATGGAGACCGAGGTGTTTGCCTTTGGCAGCGTCGGTCCCATGTCGGAAGGCCGCTGTTTTCTTTCATCCTACATGACAGGTCTCTCACCGACTCATGAAGGCGTCTGCGCGCCGGCAAGTCATGTCGTGTATCAGGATGATAATCACTGCATCAAATCCTGCCTCGGCAGTGTCACGCTGAATAAATTTTCAAAGGATGAACCCGCCGCCTACCCCACGCCGTGCAAAGGGCGCTATGAGGCAAATGGCCGTACCTCTTATTTGTTCGAGGAACCGATTGGCTTGAATGCGGTCGATATTCTTCCTCAACTCAAGGCGGCCGGCGTCACGGCTCTGAAAATCGAAGGGCGGCAGCGCAGCCGTGCCTATGTTTCAAAAGTTGTAGGCACTTTCCGCAAAGCGCTTGATGATCTGGCCGCGGGTACGCAAATACACGCCTCTGGTGATCTGAAAACAATGGCAGAGGGTGGCCGTGAGACATCTGGCGCCTACAAGAAAGGCTGGCGCTAGCCATGATCGAAAATCAAACTACGCAGAATTTGCCAGCGGGGAAAATTACCATCGGTCCACTTTTTTTTCACTGGACCGCGGAAAAACGCCGCGATTTTTATTTCCGTATCGCTGATGAAGCCGCCATCGACTGCGTCTATCTCGGTGAGGTTGTCTGTTCGAAACGGGAGATATTTTTCAAGGAGTTTCTTCCCGTCGTTTCGGAGAGACTTCAAAGGGCCGGCAAGGAAGTTATCGTCTCCACACTGGCACTCGTCACATCAAAACGCGAGATGAGCACGGTTTCAGCTTACGCCGATGCGGGCTTCATGGTCGAAGCCAATGACGTTGCCAGCCTGCAGGCATTGCATGGAAGGCCCCATGTCATCGGCCCTTTCATCAATGTGTTCAATGAAAGCACGCGTGACTACGTTATAAAGAACAACGCCACGCGCATTGTTCTGCCGGTTGAAATGGCCGCAGATTCAATTGGCCGGTTGGCGGGTGGCGGCGAGGCCGCCGAAATCGAAGTCATGGTTTTTGGGCGCCAGCCACTCTCCGTCGCCATGCGCTGTTATCATGCCCGCGCGCATGAGCTTAACAAGGATAGCTGTCAATTTGTTTGCGGCTTGGATCAGGACGGGTTGCAGACAAATACCGTCGATCAGCAACCAATCTTGGCGGTCAATGGCACGCAGACAATGTCCCACGGCTATGTCGTGCTTCTGCAGGAGTTGGCCAAACTTCAGAACATGGGCGTAAGCCATTTCCGCCTCTCTCCCCAGGATGTGGATATGGCGCGGGTTTCCCACTTGTACCGTAATGTTTTGGACCGGAAGTGCGATCCAGCGGAAGCTTTGGAAACGCTGAAGGCCATTACAGATACCGTACCCTTTATAAATGGCTTCTGGCATGGCTCCGAAGGGTTTGCCTGGGTCGAAAACCGTGCATAGGATAAAGAATATGGCTTCTAATCGAGGAATTTCATGGAAGACTTTTACGGGAGATTCCGGAACTGAAGAGCATTTCATTTCGATTCAGGCGCCTGAAGATCTCAGTTTCAAGGAACAGGTCGCCTTCGTCAACGCAAATTATTGTGACATGCAAAGGCAGCTTTCCCTTTCGCCAGACACCGCGGTATTTCGCAGGATATTTCTGAGCGACGTATTGAACCAGGCGAGCTTCATCAGAGAAAGCGACCTTCTCGACGATATGGTCGCCATCTCAATCGTACAGCAACCGCCGCTCCAAGGATCAAAAATCGCGCTGCTGGCCTATCATGTTAAAGCCCTGCAGCCGTTCACAAAGCGCCGCCTTTCCTCAAAGCACCTGCTGGTCGAAAAAGATGGGCAACGTCATCTTTGGAGCACACGTCTTTGTACTTGTGATCACGAGACATCAAACTCCTCTGAGAAACAGACAAAGGCGATTTTTGATGATTTGTCAGCCGTACTCGCCGAGCAGAAAGCGAACCTGGCGGATCACTGCGTACGGACATGGATTTATATGAAGGACGTCGATGTCTTTTATAAAGGCATGGTCGATAGCCGGCGAGACATATTCTCCAAACATGGCTTAACGGCCAATACGCATTACATCGCCAGCACTGGAATTCAAGGCGCCTGTTCCCATAGGTTTGATCTTGTCTCCATGGATGCCTACTCAAATCTTGACCTTGTGTCAGGTCAGATATCCTATCTCAACGACTTCGACTATCTATGCCCGACAAAGGATTATAATGTAACCTTTGAACGCGGCACAACGGTCTCTTACAAAGAGAGACGGCATCATTATATTTCAGGAACGGCCAGCATCGATAAGCAAGGAGATGTTGTGCATCCTGGAGATGTATTGCTCCAGTTGGACCGTGCTCTGGAAAATACCGATGCCTTGCTTAAATCCGGGGCGGCAACGCTCGATGATATGATGTATCTGCTGGTCTATCTGCGCGATATTGCCGATTTCCAGGGCGTCAACCGGGTTCTGCGCGCGCGCTTTCCAGATCTGCCAATTTTTATTGTTCAGGGGGCTGTTTGCCGCCCGGCTTGGCTCATCGAAATTGAGGGGGTCGCGATTACAAAAAATCATAATCCTTTGCTGCCATCCTTTTAATCGGCCAGAAACAAGGTCCCGAAAATGTCAGACGATGCTCCTTTCCTCATGCTTGACGAAGCTGCCATAAAAGCTGCCGAACTCCGGCGCGATCCTTACGATTATACCTTTATTGAAAATGCCATCAGCACCGATCATAAGGCGGAGGTTCTTGCCGACGTGCCGGTTATTCCGGATCGGGGCAGTTATGCACTTGCGAATTTGCGATACGGACAGAAATTCGGGAACTGCATGCAGGATCTTCTGAGCCCTCGTTTCCGGCGTCTGGTTGAGCAGAAGTTTGATATCGATTTAAGCAACAAGCCCGCCAGCATCGTGATGATGGGAAATACAACCGGGCACTACAATGAGGGATATGCACATCCTGATTCGAAACATAAAATCATAACGGTTTTGCTTGGTTTTACTGCAGAATGGCCGCATGAGCGTGGCCGGCTGCGGGTGCTGCGCAGCAACGACCGCGATGATTACGCGTTCGAATTTGCCCCAGAATTTGGAAAAATGCTGATGTTCCGCGTCTGCGATCATTCCTGGCACGGATTCCTGCCGCAAAAAGGCAATAGAATGAGCGTACAACTTTGTTATGTCGATTCAGAATGGTATGTGCATCGTGAAAATATCCGCCATGGTCTGAGCAGCTTCGCTAAATCCATTCCCGTCGTTCGTCAGATAATTGACTGGATGCCTCGTTCTTTTGGCAATAAGGGCTGATCTCTATGGCTTATCCCCGTATTCCCACCCTGGATACCATCGTCGATCATTTTATCTGCTCGCTGCGTGCCGCACAGCGTAAAGAAGATCATTATCTGCGCTGGGGCCTTACGCATGTATTGCCAGAGTCCCTTTGTACGGCGATCCTCGTTCTTCCCATCGTGCCTCCAATGCTGGGCAGCACGGATGGAACACGCAATTCCTACAATGCGAAGCGTACGTTCATTACGCCGGAGCTGCGCGAGAAATTTCCTGTTTGCAAGCAGTTAACCGAGGCGCTGCAGCATCCCGATGTGGCGCATCAGTTTCAGGAAACATGCGATATTGACGCAAGGGGCACATTTCTGCGTGTTGAATACATGCAGGATACCGATGGAATGTGGCTGGAGCCGCATCGTGATGTTCCGGAGAAAATATTTTCAATGGTCGTATATCTCTGCACCGGGCCGGACGCCAAGGATTGGGGCACGGATATATATGACGATCAGAAGAAATGGGTGGGGCGATCATCCGCGGGTTTTAACACGGCAACCATTTTCAAGGCGGGTCCCAATACCTGGCATGGATTCGAGAAGCGCCCGATCAACGGTGTGCGCCGCTTGATGGAGGTAAATTATGTTAGAGGCTGGAGCGACCGCGAGCAACTCGCATTTCCAGACCGGCCGATCTTGCTGTGATTTTTTGTAGGTTGTAACGCCCCGTGACCTTGTGCAGAGTAAACGGATAATCGTTTATTCTGCCTAGTTTTGAGGGGAGCAACGCGGTGGTGGAATAGAACCGTGCCTCCGTTCTGTGCCCCATAACTTTCACTGAAAACCCAGGTTCACATCTGGGCGAAAATCAGCACCGTGGGACGGCGAGTGCCTCGCACGCCGCATCTCAGCATAAAAATTTCACCCGGTTCACCTGCCTACTCGCGGGGGAAAGTCTCAGCGAACCAACTTATGAAAGCGTCTGCCGGCATGGGCCAATTGATCAGATACCCTTCGGCAAAATCGCAATTCCAGGCTTGAAGCATCTCCTGTACCGCGAATGTTTCCACTCCTTCTGCGACCACTTGTATGTCCATCTCATGGGCCATGTGGATCATTGATCTCACCAGTGCCTGGTACCGGAGATTATCGGGCAAAAACTTTATGACGCGCCTGTCTATTTTAAGAAAATTGGCTGGAATATTCGCCAGCGTCCGGAAACTATCTTTACCGGTCGCAAAATCGTCAATTGAAACATTCACGCCCATTGCACGCAGTTCCAGAAGCCGGCTGCGTGCGATCGATGGATTTGCAAAGCTGCGCCGCTCGGAAAATTCAAGTTCCAAAAATTCCGGATTGAATTTGTGAAGTTCCAACAAGGCAGTGATTCGGCCTGCGAAATCATCCTCCTCAAGATTTTTTGTTGAAATTTTTACGCAAATTTTCACTTTATGATTGTCCGCATGCCATTTCGCTGCCTGGCTGATTGCGTAGGACAGTACCCAAAATGTCAGATCGCGGATTAACCCGGTTGCCTCGATCAATGGGATAAATTCGTCAGGCGTGATACGCCCTAACACTGGGTGATGCCAGCGCAGCAATGCCTCCACAGCATCGGCCTTACCGGTACGAAGCGTTACACGCGCTTGGTAGGCGAGTTTGAACTCGCCCGGCGTGGTCATCGCATTGCTGACGTCGGAGATTAAAGTAAAGGCGCGGCGGTGGTCATTGGCGTGGTCATAGTTGCATTCAGCCCAGCCGGTGGGGGAAGCTGCCGCAGTCTGTCCCGCCAGATAAGTCGCCTGCAACAGATCCTCTGCCGCGATCGGGCTCTTCATAAGGTCGCACACGCCAATTCCGGCTGCAATGGAAATTGGGATGCCCCTGCAAATCAGTGGTTTGGCCAAAGCGTCGTTCAGCAAGGGCCATACAGAGTTCGCTTCGCCGGCAGTCCCAGACCTGTAAATGAAGCCGATACTCCAAAAGCCAACATGGAAAAAAGACTGATTTTTATGGATGAACAGCAGATCAGCAAGCCGGATGTTCAAAAGGTCATCGGCAAATTTATAGCCGAAAGTCCTGATGATGTCGTCATAGTGATTGGTATCGGCAATATTGATGACAACGAGAAAAATATGCCCCTCGGGAAGCTTCTCCATTTGCGCGGACACGATTTCCCGCAACAGCGATGCGCGCTCAAAAAGTACTTTTGGATTGTCAAGATCAGAACGGACGACATTTTCGTCGCCTAAACCCCCCCCTTGGCGATCGCTTTGGATTGAGTCTGACATATTCACCCCCCTGTCGTCGACCAAGAACAGCGTCGTGAGAATCTCTCTTTAATTGAAAACAACAATAATTAAGTCAACCTATAATTGACAAAAAACTAAAAAACAACCAACGTATTTCACGTCTGGTAACGTGATTGTGAAGATAAAGTGATCAAATGTTTACGGTTGACACGATCGTGATGGGCATTTCTCGCCGGATACCGGCACCTCTTCCGAGGCTGCCCTCCAAGGTTCCCATGCGCGTACATTATGAAGCCGGGCATTAAACTGCACTTCGCGCGTCACTGCGTCACGGTGTTCGACCAGCGCTCGCGGATTATCCAACAAAACCTCCGCTGGCATCCCGCCAAGCCGTAAAAATGCCTCCCATCCCAGCAAGTCAGTCGGTCTGTGTCTCTCTCAGGGATGGGCGGATAGATCATGCCCCACCGCCGCAGGACCATATCCGCGGCTCTGGTCCCGGGAGATGATCTCTATAGCCTGGTAAGCCATGAGCCAGGCTTCAACACTGGCGACTTCCCGGTTTCGCACAACAATCGCGAGCACAACGCATTTCTGATCGCTTCGAGTATTCAGTCTGGTTGGCCCAAGTATCTCAGCTGATGCTTTCCGGCCGCTTAACGGGCACATGTTGTTTTCGCGGTGGCGCAGCTGGCGGCCTGCGCCCTACCTGTTCAGCACAGGCTGGCGCGGTCTATGCTGGCGCGCGTATGTTCCGGCGCCCATGATAACAACTGCATCCCCGCCGCTGATCAACCTGTCGCGGGTCTCACTCAGGAAAAGCCAATGGAAACGATCTTCAGCCCGAACCATCGATTGCACGAGAGCCCCGGTGAGCTGCTGCACGACGGTTATGTACCCGCCTTCGAGAAGCCCGAGCGCGCCGAACTGGTACTCGCGCGCGTCAAAGAGACCGGTCTCGGCCCTGTCAGCCCCGAGGCACACTATGAATTGGATAGTATCCTGCGCGTGCACGATGCGGGCCTGGTCGCCTTGTTGCAGAGCGCCGCGGCGGAATGGCGCGCGCTTAACCGCCCGGGTTGCGCCATCCCCTTTACCTGGGCCACGCGCGGCATGCGGCAGGACCGTATCCCCACCGGCCTTGATGGCCGCCTATCCTATTATGGGTTCGACGCCGGCACCCCTATCACCCCAACCAGCTGGCAGGCGATCAAATCCTCGGTGGACGTCGCGCTCACCGCGACCGCGCGCATCACCAACGGCGCCCGGTCTGTCTTTGGCCTTTGCCGCCCGCCGGGCCACCACGCCGGTTCAGACCATTACGGCGGCTATTGCTTTCTCAACAACGCCGCTATCGCGGCCCAACATTTTTTGGATGGCGGGGCATCTCGCGTAGCAATCCTTGATGTCGATTATCACCACGGCAACGGCACGCAGCAGATCTTCTATGGCCGTAATGACGTGCTGGTCGTCAACATTCATGCCGGCCCGGACCATGAATATCCCTTCCGCCTCGGTTGGGCCGATGAGACCGGCGCACAGGCGGGCGAGGGGTTCAATCTGAATCTACCGCTTCCGGCGGGGACAAATTGGCAAGGCTGGTCGCAAGCGCTGGAGACGGGGCTCCGGCGGATCGCCGTCTTTGGCGCCGATGTGCTCGTGGTCTCGCTCGGCGTCGATACCTACAAAGGCGACCCGATCTCGCAATTCCGGCTGGAGCATGATGATTTCACCCGCATGGGCGCCCGTATCGCGAGTCTGGGAAAACCCACAGTGTTCCTGATGGAAGGCGGCTACGCCGTGGCGGAGATCGGCATTAACGCCGTTAACGTCCTCACCGGATTTGAGGGGGCAGCCCGGTTGTAGAGCATGGGCGTGTGATGCGCTCCACATGGAGCGCGCCGCAATGGCCTCAGCCGCGCAGAACGCGCTTGATGCCATCCAGCGCGAGAAACCCCATGGCATCGCGCGCCTCCACTGTAGCGCTGCCGATATGCGGCAGCAGCACGGCATTTTCCAGTTCAAGATACCCGGGATGAAGATTGGGCTCATTGTTGTAAACATCCAGGCCCGCCGCCAGAACATGGCCTGAGCGCAGCGCCGCGATCAGCGCATCATCATCCACCGCGCTTCCCCGTCCGGTGTTCACCACCACGGCGCCAGGTTTGAGCATGCCGATCCGCCCGGCATTCAACCAGTACATGGTGTCCGCTCCACCTGGTGCATTGATCGACAGGAAATCAATCGCGCCTAAAAAGCTGGCGTCATCCTCATGGTAGTGGGCCCCAAGCTCCAACTCCGGTGGCAGCCGGTTGCGGTTGCGGTAATGTATTGCCATCCCCAAACCTCGGGCCATGCCCGCCAGCTCCCGCCCGATGCGCCCCATGCCAAAAATGCCGAGCACTTTGCCCGCAACCCCGTGCCCCAGATGAAACGTGGGCGAGATCCCCGGCCATTTTCCCGCGCGCAACAGGCGCTCACCCTCGCCGGCGCGGCGGGCCGCCATGAGCATCAAGGTCAGCGCCAGTTCCGCCGTGGCGGTGTTGAGCACATCGGGCGTATTGCAAATTTCAATTCCTCGCGCGGCTGCGGCGGCGAGGTCTATATGTTCCTGCCCGACACTGTAGGTCGCGATCACTTTTATGCTGGCAGGCAGCTGGGCGATCAACACGGCGTCAAACTTATCGGCCGGGGTGCATAAAATCGCATTCACGCCGGTAAGATTTTCCAGCAGTACCGCCGGGTCAAAAACTCCTTCGAGATCAAGCTGCCGCACCTCGTGTTCGCGTGCCGCGCGAGTCGCCACGGCTGGGGGCGTTTTGCGGGTGATCAGCAGCATTTTTTACCTCCCTGTTGGTGAAATCACCATAAACGCGTTCATTCGCAGGGCCAAGCGCAGCGGTTTTTGCTGGTACTACAGAGGAGAGGGAGGTTGACGGTCAGGCGATTGCGCGTGCGTGCGTGTCAGCCAAAGTGGAGAGGGTGCGGGAGGTGGCATCAGGCTGGATATCCTGGCGGTGGTCGATCACCATGTAGCCGCGGCCCCAGTTCGTTTCAATGAAATCCTCAACACCCATGGCCTGGAGCTTTTTGCGGATTTTGCAAATGAAGACATCGATGATTTTCGGGTTCGGTTCGTCCAGCCCGCCGTAGAGATGGTCCAGAATAGCCTCCTTGCTCAGCACGACGCCTTTGCGCAATGCCAGAATTTCAGCGATCTGGTACTCCTTTTTGGTCAGGGTAACGGGCTTGCCTTTCGCGTAGATTTTTTTCGCGTTCATGTTGATTTCAACAGAGCCGATGCGCAGCGCGTTTTCCTGGAAGCCACGGCTGCGGCGAATGAGATTCTGCACCTTCATGAAGATTTCCTCATGCGAAAGGGCGTCGACAATCAGATCATCCGCTCCGGCCTGGAGCACGCGCAGGCGGGCTGCCTCGTTCATGGTGCGGGCGACCGCCACGATCGGTGCGCGCAGCCGCGCTAGGCGGAGTTTACGCACGATATCCAGATCGCCCAGCCGCTCCTCCGACAGGCGGAGCAGAACCGCGTCGTAATCGTAAAACTTGATCAGATCGAGGGCTTCCTCGGGGTCGTTGGTTTCATCGACGATGGCGAGACGTGAGCGCAAGAATGCGGTTAAAAGATCTTTTTTATTGGAGATAGTCTCAAAAGATAGGATTTTCATGTAAACCTCCAGGTCATTGAGGCAATTGTACAACTACAGGAAGTATTGGTCAATAAATTTGTTTAACCTTCGCGTGAAACGTGTTAAAATTAAGAATTTATAAATAAAATCGGCCAATGCGGAGTCGTGACGCGATGCCGGGGAGTATTCGGAGGTTGAAGAAATGGCGAATATACGCCGTTTTTTGAGAAAACCTCGAAACCGGGAGCGGATCCCGGCGCGGCGGATTTTGTGGGAGGCGGACACGAAAACAGCGCCCTTGAGGGGCGCCGTTTAGTGGCTTCAGGCTGTTTTCCGCTGGGGGGTTAAATTATTTTGATTTTAGCAGGTCGCGGATTTCACCCAGCAGGTTTTCGGTCGGCGTGGGGATGGGCG
>NZ_JABEVC010000136.1 GCF_013044125.1 Acidocella sp.
GCCAAGGTGAGCGCGCCCGACGCCGGGCTGCTGTTGCGCGCAATGAATGTTTATAAGGGCTTGCAGGGCGGTGCGCTGGCGCTGGATGCCGATTACGGCGGCGGCACGCCGCTGGCGGGCAAAGCCGTGATGACGGATTTCCGCCTGCTGAAGGCGCCGGCGTTCACCAAGATCATGCAGGCGCTGACACTTTACGGCGTGCCGGCGGCGGCTTCGGGGCCGGGGCTTTCCTTCGCCAGGGCGGTGGTGCCTTTCAGCATCGCCGGGCAGACGCTGACCTTACAGGGCGCAAGGGCGTTTTCGGCCTCGCTGGGCTTCACGGCTTCCGGGAAGATCGGCCTGGATGACGAAAGCCTGGATGTCGATACCACGGTCATCCCTGCTTATGAGATCAATGCGCTGCTCGGGAAAATTCCGGTGCTGGGCGGGTTGTTCACGGCGGAGAAAGGCGGCGGATTGATCGCGGCGCGCGTGAAGATCACCGGGACGATGAATGCGCCGCAGGTGGGGCTGAACCCGCTCTCGGCGCTGACGCCGGGATTTCTGCGCGGGATTTTTGGACTAGGCAGCCAGACTGGAGATTAGAGCCTGATTGAGACCTCAGATTGGCCCACAATGCAGGTCAATCTGAGGTCATCGCATTCGAAACCCGGTTCAGGCGGTTTCGTCGATCTTCACGGCGGGGCCGGATGGTGCGGGGAGCTTGCCGACCACGACCATGCCGGGGCGCAACAGCCGGCCATGGAGCTGCCAGGTCTGGGTCCATGCCTGCAAAATGGTGCCGGGCGGATGTTCGGTGGTTTCCTGCTCGGCCATCGCCTGGTGCATGTTGGCATCGAAGGTTGAGCCGGTGGGGTCGTGCCGGGTGATGCCGTTGCGCTCCAGCAAGGCGAGGAAGGAGCGCTCGATGCCCTCGAACCCTTCGCGCATTTTGGTGACGATTTCGGCCTCGCCTTCCTGGCGCTTGGGTAGGCTGTCAATGCCGCGTTTGAGGTTTTCGGCGGCTTCCACGACGTCCTTGGCGAATTTCTGCACCGCGTAGAGGCGGGCATCCTCGACCTCGCGCTTGGTGCGGGCGCGCAGATTGGCCATCTCAGCCTCGGAGCGCAGCCATTTGTCCTTCATTTCCTGCAGCGAGGCTTCAAGCTCGGCGATGCGGATTGCAGGGTCCTGGGCGGCGGGCGCCTGCGCGGCGGAAGCCTCGGCGGCGGGGGTTACGGGATCTGTGGCGGGGGCTGTTTCTTGATGCTCGGTCATGGCCTGGAATTAGGCGATACAGGGCGCGGAAACAAGACTTCAATCACGCTGCCAGACCTTCCAGGCGCCGCTGGCGGGTGCGCCGGTGGCGCGCTGCGCGACGATATCCGCCAGCCGCAGCGCCGCGATGGCGTGTGCGATGACCGTGGAGGTGTCCTCGCCGCTGCCCGCCCAGCGCGGCGCGACGCCGACGGTGACCTGCGCGTTGCCGGGCAGCAGCGGCGGCAATTGCGTGCAGAATTTGGCTGCGCGCTCGCCGCCGGTCAGGTGGTCCATGTTGTCGCACCACAGGGCGATGGTGGTGGCGTCAATCCGGCCGAGAAGATCCGTGGGGCGGATGATGTCACGCAGTTCCCCGGCCATGCGCATGGCGATGGCGCCGTGCATCGGCGCCGGGGCGCGCGAGAAACCAAGATAGAGCAATGTGCCGGGCTGACCCTCGACATCGAGACGGTCAAACCGGCGCGACATTTCCTCGGCGAAGGTGCGGTGCGACCAGAGTCCGGTCTCAGCGTCCAGCATGGAGTTGAGACGCAACGCCGGGTCGCCGGTGCGGCCCGCGTGGCTATCCGGCAAGGTCAGCTCGGGGGCCTCCAGATCAAACAGGACGCCATAGGTGCCGCTGACGCTGCCGCCTGCGATGCGCGGGGCGAGTGAGAGGCGGAAGATGCTGGTGCAACCATCCGGCCGGGTGAGCTGCACCCGGCCATGCCAGGCGACGCATTCCGTGCAGATGGTGGTGACGATGGAGCGGAATTGCGCGGCGCTGAGACCTTCCTCGCCGGGCGGGCCGGTGACCAGGCTGGCCATTTCCCTCCCCAGCAGTTGCGCCGCCGGCTGACCCAGAGCCTTGCCGGGGGCAAAGGCGGTGAAGCGGCCGAGCGGGTCGGTCTCGAAGGCCAGGTCGGTCAGCATGCCGGCGATGGCGAGCCAGCCGGTGCCAGGCCCCGAGGCCAGCACGAGGGGGGCTGCGCCAGAATTTTGCGGAAGTGTCATGCGCGCATGAATAGCCGGGCGAGGTTGAACGGAAGGTTAATAAACCGGTGGCGCGTTGACATCGCGGCGGCGCGCCACGATGGTCCGCCGCAGGTTCAGACTTCACCCAAGGATACGACATGAGCGCCGCATCGCACGACCAACTGCAACAGATCATCGCCAGCGCCTGGGAGCGCCGGGGCGAACTCTCTCCCGCCACGACCGGCGCCGAGCGCGATGCGGTGGAGGCGGTGCTGGGCCTGCTGGATGCGGGCGCGGTGCGCGTGGCAGAGCCGGGCGCTGACGGCTGGGTGGTGCATCAATGGCTCAAGCAGGCGGTGCTGCTCTCCTTCCGGCTGAACGCCAACAAGCCGATGGGCGGGGTTGGCGGCGCGGATGTGTTCGACAAGGTGCCGATGAAATTCGCCGGCTGGGATGCGCGCGCGTTTGCTGAGTCGGGCGTGCGCGCGGTGCCGGGCGCCGTGGTGCGCCGCTCGGCCTATATCGCGCCCGGGGTAGTGCTGATGCCGTGTTTCGTGAATGTGGGCGCGCGGGTGGACGAGGGGACGATGATTGACACCTGGTCAACCGTGGGGTCTTGCGCGCAGGTCGGCAAAAACTGCCATATCAGTGGCGGCGTGGGCATTGGCGGCGTGTTGGAGCCGTTGCAGGCGGGGCCGGTGGTGATCGAGGATGATTGTTTCATCGGCGCGCGCTCGGAAGTGGCGGAAGGCGTGGTCGTGGGGCGCGGGGCGGTGATTTCGATGGGCGTGTTCCTGGGCGCTTCCACCAAGATCGTCGATCGCGAGTCGGGCGAGGTGTTCTCGGGCTATGTGCCGCCGTATTCGGTGGTGGTGCCGGGCACGCTGCCGGGCCGGGCGATGGCCGATGGCGCGCCGGGGCCGGGGCTGGCCTGCGCGGTGATCGTGAAGCGGGTGGATGCGCAGACGCGCAGCAAGACCTCCATCAACGATCTGCTGCGCGCGTAAGTAAGGGGCATGGACGTTCTCGCCTTCGCGCAGAGCCTGTTGCGCTGCCAATCCGTCACCCCGGCGGATGGCGGTACGCAAGGGCTGCTGGCGGCGCAGCTGGAGGCGCTGGGCTTTGCGGTGACGCGGCTGCGCTACGGCGAAATTGAGAATCTGTTTGCCGAGCGGCCGGGGGCTGGGGCGCATTTGTGCTTCGCCGGGCATACCGATGTGGTGCCGCCGGGCGAGGGCTGGCGGCATGATCCGTTCGGCGGGGTGGTCGAGGACGGGATGCTTTATGGCCGGGGCGCAGTGGACATGAAGGGGGCGATTGCCGCCTTCGTGGCCGCGGCGGCGCGCGCGCCGGGGCATGTCTCGCTGCTGATTACCGGCGACGAGGAGGGCGTTGCCACCGATGGCACCGTGCGCGTGCTGGAGTGGATGGCGGCGAACGGCAAAATCCCGGATTTTTGCGTGGTGGGCGAGCCGACGAGCCGGGCGGTGCTGGGCGATGTGGTGAAGATCGGCCGGCGCGGCAGCATGAACGCGCGGATCACCGTGACCGGGCGGCAGGGGCATGTGGCGTATCCGCATCTGGCGGATAACCCGGTGCACCGGCTGATCGCGGCGCTGGGCGCGATGACGGCGGCGGCGCTGGATTCGGGAAACGAGTGGTTCGAGCCTTCCAGCCTGCAGGTGACCTCGGTGGATGTGGGCAATGCGGCGAGCAACGTGATCCCCGCCACGGCGAGCGCGCGGCTGAACATACGCTTTAACAACATGCACGACAGCGCCGGGCTGACCGCCTGGCTGCGCGGGATTCTGGCTGAGTTCGCACCGGCGGCGCAATTGCAGGTGCAGGTTTCCGGCGAGGCGTTCTTGACGCAGGCGGGGCCGCATACCGAGGCGCTGACACGCGCGATCGAGAAGGTGACGGGCGTGACGCCTGAGCGCAACACCGGCGGCGGGACATCGGATGCGCGGTTTATCGCGCGGTATTGCCCGGTGGCGGAATTCGGCCTGGTGGGGGTGAGCATGCACCGCACGGATGAGGCTGTGGAAGTGGCGGCGTTGAGCCGGCTGGCGGATGTGTATCAAACCCTGATCGAGGATTTTTGCCGATGATTTTGCGCGGTCTGTTCATGCTCGCGCGCGGGAGGAAAACCGGGATCAACGAGTTCAGCGGCTCCATGGACGCCTTTACCGCCTCGCTGGCGCCGTTGATCGCGTTTCCGCTGGTCGGCGCGGGTATTTCCGCGCTGAGCGGGCAGTGGGGGTTCGCGCTGCTGGGGTTGTTCTCGCGGATTTGCGCGGTGCTGGTGTTGCCGGTGATCGTTTTTGAATTTGCCCGGTGGACCGGCCGCGAGGCGCTGTGGCTGCGCACCGCCACGGCGTTGAACTGGGCGTTCTGGATGCTGTTGCCGGTGCTCTTCGCGGCGGCGTTCGTGGCGGCCGTGCTCATGGAATTGGGCCTCGCCATGGTGCCCGCAGAGATCGGGGTGCTGGGTTTGGCCGGCTTGTATCTGCTCTGGTACCACTGGTTCATCATGCGCGCCGGGCTGAGCCTGAGCTGGTTTCAGGCGCTGGGACTGCTGTTGTTCAGCAGCCTGGTGATCGCTGCCGTTTCCGCGGCGCCGGTTCTGGTGTTTCCGCAGCTGTATACGCAGGCCATCCAGCTTTAAGGGCCGCTGTTTTGGCTTGACGCCGGGATGCGGGGAAGAAGAATAAAGACGCTGCCAGGAGGGTCTCGGCCATGAAATCCGATTTGTTCCAGCGTCTCGCCGCATGGCGGCATCATTTGCATGCGTATCCCGAAATATCCTGCCAGGAGCGCGCGACCGCCGCGTTTGTTTGCGAAAAACTGGCGGAGATGGGTATTCCGTTCACCGCCGGGATCGGCGGGCATGGCGTGGTGGCGACGCTCACGCGCGGGGTGTCCAACCGGTCAACCGGGTTGCGGGCGGATATGGATGCGCTGCCGGTTCTGGAGGCGCCGGGGCGGGTTTATGGCTCGCGTAATCCGGGTGTGATGCACGCCTGCGGGCATGATGGGCATACGGTCTCGCTGCTCGGCGCGGCGGCGCTGCTTTTGGAGGACCCATCGTGGTCGGGCACTGTGCAGTGCATCTTTCAACCCGCTGAGGAAGGGCTGGGCGGCGCGCAGGCGATGCTCGACGACGGGCTGCTGGAGAGATTCCCGTGCGAGCGGATATTTGGCTACCACAACTGGCCGGGGCTGGAGGCAGGCGTGGTGATGGTGCATGCCGGGCCGGTGATGGCCGCGGCGGCGAGTTTCAACATCACGCTGCGCGGGGTGGCGGGCCATGCAGCCATGCCGCATGCCTGCGCCGACCCGGTGCAGGGGCTGGCGCACCTGATCATCGCGCTCAACGCCATCGTGGCGCGCAATGTGGACCCGCAGGAGGCGGCGGTGATCTCCACCTGCACGCTCAAGGCCGGGGAGGCGAACAACCTGATTGCGCCTGAGGCGGCGCTGGGCGGGACGATCCGCGCGTTGACGCCGAAGATGATGCATTTTTTGCAGGCGCGCGTGCGCGAGGTGGCGGAGCATACCGCGCGGGCGCATGATTTGACCGCGCGGGTGGAGATTACCGGCGAAGTGGCGGCCACCATCAACCATGCGGCGGAGGCGGCGCTGGCGGCACAGGCCGCCGCCGATGCGGGGCTGAGCCTGCGCGGAGATCTGAAGCCCAGCATGGCGGGGGAGGATTTTGGCCGGTTTCTGGAGGTGATGCCGGGGGCTTATGCATGGATCGGCAACGGGGCCTCAGCCGGGCTGCATAACGAGGCCTATGATTATAACGACGAGATCCTGCCCGTGGCGGCACGCTATTACGCTGCCGTGGCGCGGGCGGCGCTGGCCTGAATGCTGGAATGGCAGGAACCCGCGATTGTGCTGGAGACCGCCGCTTACGGCGAGGGCGACGCGCTGGTGAGCGTGCTGAGCGTGCGCGGGC
>NZ_JABEVC010000137.1 GCF_013044125.1 Acidocella sp.
CAGATGATCTTGATGCCGGGGTCGAACCCGGCTTTGGCGACGCGCCTGGCGGTGAGCATGGCGGTGAGCGCGCCAAGCGGGCTGAGAGCATGGGCCAGAATGCCGCGTTTGGCCCAGAAGGCGGGCGTTTTCATGGCATGGCGGCCAGGATCAACCCGGCCAGCCGGGCCGGCAGGTTCTCCGCCACGCTGAACGCCGCCTGCGAGGCGGCCCCGGCGGCTTGCGCGGCGGCGGGATCGTCCAGCCAGGTCCGCGCGGCGGCGGCAAGGCCCAGGGCATCCGCCACCTCAACCAGTGCGCCCGCATCGCGCAGCCGGGCGGCGGCCTCGACAAAATTTTCATTATGCGGCCCGGTGATGACCGGGCGGGCCAGCAACGCGGGTTCGATGACATTATGCCCGCCAAAGCCCGCCAGCGAATTACCGATGAAGGCGAAGGGCGCGGCACGGAAGAACAGCCCGAGTTCGCCCAGCGTGTCGGCTACATAAATTTTGCCCGGCTGCGGGGCCTCGCGCAGGCTGCGGCGCGGCGCGGCGGCCAGGGCGGCGACCTGCGCACCGCGCTCGGGGTGGCGCGGGGCAATGATGGTGACCAAATCCGGATGGGCTTCCAGCAGGGCTTCATGCGCTTGCAGGATGAGAATTTCTTCGCCGGGATGCGTGCTGGCGGCAAGCCACAGCGGGCCGGGGATCTCGCGGCGCAACGCGGCCAGGGCGGCGGCATCCACCGGAAGTTTGGGCGCAAAGAACTTCAGATTGCCCCATTCCAGCACATTGCCCAGGCCAAGGGCGCGCAGATTGGCGGCATCACCCGGCGATTGCGCGTGAACGGCGCGAAATCCGCCAAGCAGGCGCATGGCCAGTGGCGGCAGCCACCGCCACCGGGCGGCCGAACGGGCGGAGATGCGCGCGTTGATGAGCAGGCGCGGGATGCCCCTGGCGTCGCAGGCGGTGAGCATGCCCGGCCAGATTTCACTCTCCACGAACACCGCCGCCTCCGGCCGCCAATGCTCCAGAAAGCGCGCCACCCAAACGGGATGATCCAGTGGCACAAACTGATGGCGGGCAAAGCCGGGCAGGCGCCCGGCCGCCAGCCGCGCGGAGGTGAGGGTGCCTGTGGTGAGCAGCACCTGCGTGCGCCCTGCCAGCGCGTGGATCACCGGGAGGACTGACATAGTCTCCCCCACGCTGGCGGCGTGGAACCAGACGAGCCTGCCCTCGGGGCGGGGCAGGGAGGCAATGCCAAAACGCTCGTTCAGGCGGGCCGGGTCCTCCTTGCCCTTGTCCACCCGGCGCGCAAGCATGCGGCGCAGCGCCGGAGCGGCGAGGCGCATGGCGGCGTTGTAGGAGGGCAGGATCATAGCAGCTCCGCCGCGCGGTCCATCACGGCGTTAAGCGCGCCAGTGACGGCGGGAACACCCGCCGGCCAGTCATCCCGCGCAACGGTAATCGGCGCGCCGCAGACCAGGGCGCCACGGCCAAAGGGCAGCGGCAGGCGCATTTTGTCCCAGGAGTCGAGGGTTTTGGCGCGCGAGGTGAGGGCGCCGCAGGGCAAGATCTGCCCCCCGCTGAGGCCGGCAAGCTGGGCGACGCCGGGAGCTGCAACACGCCGTGGGCCGCGCGGGCCGTCAGGCGTGAGGCCCACATGCATGCCATTGGAAAGAGCCTTGATGAGCCCGCGCAACCCCGCCGCGCCGCCGCGCGAGGAGGAGCCAGAAACCAGGGCGATGCCCATATGCTGCACCGCCTGGCCGATGAGCTGGCCGTCACGGTGCTGGCTGGCCAGCACCACGGCCGGGCGGGTCATGCCCAGGCGTTTGGCGCGCAGCCAGAAAATGGGCATCGAAGGGAGCGATTCGTGCCAGAACACCACGATGAGAGGCTTGTCCCCCGCCATCAGGCGTAGATGCGACTCGCCCTCCACCCGCCAGCGCAGCGTGCGCGCGACCAGGGTGAGGTAACGCGCGGCAGCCCAGGCGATGAACGCCTGGGCCGGGGCGGATTGATAGAACTTCTTCACATTCGCGGCGGTAGCATTAAGCGGCGGCAACGCCAACCGGGGCGGCCTGGCGGGCCGCCCCGGGCGCTCTACAGATCCTCGATCTGGCGGGCCGTGCCGTCCAGCAGGTCGGCGATCCTGCGGACCGTGCCGCTGGCCCGGTCGGTGTTTTCCAGCTTCAGCCGCAGCGCCGTGCGGAGGTTTTCCATCGCCCTTATCACTGGTGGCGCCATCTCGCGCGGTTGCGCCGCCGCGATGCGCGCCAGCAGCGAGTCCACGGCCGGTTGCGCCTCGGCGAGGCTGGTTTTGCCCTCCGGGGTGATGGAGAACAGCTTGCGGCTGCCCTCGGCGGCGCTGGCTACTTGGCCAAGCTCGTCGAGCATCATCAGAGTCGGGTAGATCACCCCGGGGCTGGGCGCATAGGCGCCGCCGGAGAGGTCCTCGACCGCCTTGATGATCTCATAGCCATGCCGGGGCTTCTCGTTGATCAGATGCAGCACCAGCAGACGCAGGTCGCCATGTTCGAGCAACCGGGCCATGCGCCCGCCGCGCCCGTGCCGGGGGCCGTGCATGCCGCCGCCGCGCATGCCGCGGCCGCCGCCGTCACAATCCGGGTTGCGGGCGAAGCGGCGTTCGCCGCCGCAGCGGCCGCCGTGGTTAGATTGGTCTTGATTACAAAATCGCATTTGTCTTCTCCTTGTTAGACTGTAATTAGATATATCGAATTACAGTCTAATTCAAGACAAAAATTGCGGCCTTCGCTAAATAGCGGGAGAGCCCGGCTTACGCGGCGGCTTAAGCCGCCGGTTGCACCAGGGATTTGAGCTGCCCGCATGCCGCCAGAATATCCTGTCCGCGCGGGGTGCGGATGGGCGAGGCGTAGCCGGCATCCATCACGATGCTGGCGAATTTCTTCAGCGCGGCCGGGGTTGAGGATTCGTAGGTGCTGCCCGGCCAGGGGTTGAAGGGGATCAGGTTCACCTTCGCGGGCAACCCGGCGATGAGATGGACCAGCGCCCTGGCGTCGGTCTCGGAATCGTTGATGCCCTTGAGCATGATATACTCAAAGGTGATGCGCCTTGCGTTGGAAGCGCCGGGGTAGCGCTTGCAGGCGGCTATAAGGTCCTTGATCGGGTATTTGCGGTTCAGCGGCACCAGCTCGTCGCGCAGATCGTCGCGCACGGCATGCAGGGAGACCGCGAGGTTGACGCCGAGTTCCGCCCCGGCCTTGTCCATCATGGGGATAACGCCGGAGGTGGAGAGGGTGATGCGCCGGCGCGAGAGGCCGATGCCCTCGCCATCCATCACGATCTTCATGGCCTTGGCGACGTTCTCGTAATTATACAGCGGCTCGCCCATGCCCATCAGCACGATGGTGGAGAGCAGGCGCGGCGTTTCGCCCTTGGGGCTGGGCCATTCCTTGTAGGCGTCGCGCGCGGCCATGAACTGGCCGACGATTTCCGCCGAGGAGAGGTTGCGTGCAAGTTTCTGCGTGCCGGTGTGGCAGAAGCGGCAGGAGAGGGTGCAGCCGACCTGGCTGGAGATGCACACCGCGCCACGGTCTTCCTGGCGGTCGGGGATATAGACGGTCTCGACCTTCTCATTGTCGCGGAAGTTGAAGAGGAACTTGCGCGTTTCGTCCTTGGAGAGCTGGTCCAGCGCCACGTCCGGCCGGCTGACGATAAAGTGCTGGGCGAATTTTTCCTGCAACGGCCGCGCGATGCTGCTCATGGCGGAAAAATCGCGCACGCCCTGATGATAAATCCAGTGCCAGAGCTGCTTGGCGCGGAAAGGGGCCTCGCCCACCTCGGCGACAGCCGCGAGCAGCTCCTCACGCGAGAGGCCCACAAGGTCGCGCCGGCCATCGGGCAGAGTGTTGCCGGGCGGGGCGAACAGCGCGGCCTTGGCGAGAATCCGTTCGGCGTCGCCGGGCAGCAGCAGATCGCTCATGGGCAAGCCTTGATGATGGCGCCGTACGCGTCGGAGAAGCCGGTGAGAGAGAAAACATCCGTCACCGGATGGCCGTGCGGGCCGGTGGAAACGGCTTGCGCGGTGGCGCCGTTCCTGAAGGCGGCGACGGCCTCGCCCCCCGAGGTGGTGAAAGCGGTCCCGCCCTGGGTGTAGAAATCAACCTTGGTGGCGCCAACGGTAAGGTTTACGGTGGGCTTGGGCGGGTAGGTGTACCCGGCGCTCAGCGTCACCTCGTCCCGGCTGCCGGTCCGCTCGGTTACGGTGAGCATCACCGGCCCGCGCGATTTCCAACTGGGCGTGGAGGTTTGCGCATCGGTGAAGGCATAGCAGACCTTGGCGCTGCCGGTACCGTAGGCCGCGGCTGTCCAATCGCCGAATTTGCCGCCGTTGCTGCCCAGCGCCACCGGGCCGTCAGCCGCGGCTGCGATTGCGGGGATGAGAAAGAGGAGTGCTGCGCCGAGGTTTTTCATGCGCCTGACATAGCGTATGCACCCCCCCCGTCACAAGCGCGGAAAATGGGCCATGCGGCGCGGCGGCTACCCGCCGCCGGGCAGCGCCATGGTGGCCAGGCTGATGAGCGCGCCCAGAATAAAGCCGACCAGCGTGCCGTTGACGCGGATGTATTGCAGGTCCTTGCCGACGCGCAGCTCCAGCTTGCGGGTGATGGTCTCGGCATCCCATGCGCCGACAACGCGGCCGATAAAGGCGGCCAACTCGGTCTGTGCGGCGGGGAGCAGATTGAGCGCCAGCGTCTCCACGGCGGCGTTCACGCGCGCACGCGCGGCCTCGTCCTTGCCCAGCACCTCGCCGAGGCCGGCCAGTGCGCCCTCGATCACGCTCACCGAGCGGCCGTGCGGGGCGGCGGCATCGGCCTCCAGCGCGCGGCGCAGCCTGGCCCACACATCCCAGGCCCAGGCCTGCACTGTTTCATGTGCCAGCACGCCCTGCATCGCGCGGCCAAGTTCAGCGGCGCGCGCGGGGTCGGTTTCCAGCCGGGTGATCTCAAAGCGGACCCATTCGTCAAAGGCGTCGCGCATCTCGGAACTGTCCGGGCTGACGCGCTCCAGCTCGGCGTTAACGGCGGTGAGCACCCGTTTGGCCACAGTGGCGCCAAGCGCCCAGCCGACGAGCCGGCCGCCCTGTTCACGCACCCGCTCCTTAATGGCGGATTGCAGAACCTCTTCGCGCGCCACAAGTGTATCCTTCAACTGGTTGAGGATAAATGAAAACACCTCCTGGTGCCGCCCGCCCTCCACCAGCCCGCCCAGCGCGCGCGCCACCAC
>NZ_JABEVC010000014.1 GCF_013044125.1 Acidocella sp.
CGCGTATCTGGCTGTCCACGGTGGACACGATCAGTTCCAGCGCCGCCTGGGTGCGGCTGGGGACGAGTTGGAGCCTGCGTGTGAGCATGGCGCCGCCGCCCGCCAGCAGCAGCATGATGCCCCAGGTGGCCACAACCGATTCCGGGACCGGCAGCGGGCCGAGATGAAACAACGGCAGATTGCTGAGCGGCGAGATCATGCCGCCACCCGGTAACGGCGCAGCACCAGCGGGCGGGCGGCCAGAACCCCGAGCGCCGTGAGCAGCAGCGCCAGCGCCCCGTGCCGGCCGGCCAGCGCCAGCAGCCCGCCCAGCAGGGCGAGCCGCGCCAGCGCAAGCCCCACGGCCGCCGCCGCGCCGCCCCGGGTGAACGCAAGCGCGCTGCGCCACACGGCATAAAAATACCCCAGCCCGGCGCAAAAACCGGCTAGCGGATACAGCGCCGCGCTCATGCGCCCTGCATCCATTTCCACCCTGACCAGCAGCCCAGCCCCAACCCCAGGAACAGCAGCGGCGCGGTCCAGAAAATGCCGGTGTTGAATCTGTGGTCGAGCCAATGGCCGATGAATACGCCGATCAGCATCGGCACCACGATGATCCAGCCCAGCACACCGATTTGCGCCAGGCGCCGCGCGGTGGAGGCCTCGCCCTCACGCAGCCAGCGCTTGTGGCGCTCGCCGCGCAAACGCACGCCCTTCAGCAGCGGGTCTCTCTCCTCCGGCTCGCTCATGAAAACTCTCCCACGCCGCGCATATCCGGACGCAGATGGCGCATGATCATCCTGATGGCGTTCAACTGCAGCCGGGTGCTCGCCACCCGCTCGGTTTTCTCCACCTCCAGCGCGGCGTGGAAGCGGGCCAGCACATCGGCTTCCAGCGTGGCCAGGTCATCGCCCGGCACCGCCTCGCGCGTGGTGATGGTGATCTCCCGCCCGCCTGTCACCGAGATCATGCCGCCGCGCACCGCGCAGTAATGGGCGGTGCCGTCACCACCGGTCCAGCCCACCACGGAGATGACCAGGCTGGAGAGAAATTCCGCATGGCCGGGGAGTATGCCGAAATGCCCGCTCGCGTCCTCGGCGCACAGGGCGCGGATGTCCGGCAGGTCAACGGCCACGCTCAGCGGGGTGACGATTTGCAGCCTCATGCCGGTTTCAGGGCGGCGGCTTCCTTCGCCCGCGCCTCCTCCAGCGTGCCCACCATGTAGAGCGAGGCCTCCGCCCAATCATCCGCCTCGCCGTCCAAAATCGCCGCGCACCCGGCCACGGTGTCGGCACAACTGACCGAACGGCCCGGCATGCCAGTGAAAGCCTCGGTCACGCTGAAAGGCTGGCTCAAAAAACGTTGCAGGCGCCGCGCGCGTTTCACGATCAGGCGGTCCGCCGCGCCCAATTCCTCCATGCCCAGCAGGGCGATGATGTCCTGCAGATCCTTGAACCGCGCCAGCGCCTCGCGCACGCGCTCCGCCACGCGGTAATGCGCCTCGCCGACCACCAGAGGGTCGAGCAATATCGAGGAGGATGCCAGCGGGTCCACCGCCGGGTAGAACGCCTCCGCCGCCAGCTGGCGCGAGAGCATGACGATGCTGTCCATATGGCTTGAAATCGCCGTCACCGCCGGGTCGGTGAAGTCATCGGCCGGAACATACACGGCCTGGATGGAGGTGACCGCCGCCCCGGCGACGGAGGCGATGCGCTCCTCCAGAGCAGCCACCTCGCTCGCCAAGGTGGGCTGGTAGCCAACGCGCGAGGGCAGCCGCCCAAGCAGGCTGGAGACCTCCGCCCCCGCCTGCACGAAGCGGAACACGTTATCCATCAGCAGCAGCACGTTCTGGTGCCTGGCGTCGCGGAAATGTTCGGCGATGGTAAGCGCGGTGAGCGGCACACGCCAGCGCGCGCCAGGCGGCTCGTTCATCTGGCCATAGACCAGCACTGTTCGCGCCAGCACACCGGAATGGCGCATGTCATTGAGCAACTCATGCCCCTCGCGCGAGCGCTCCCCGACGCCGGCGAACACTGAAATACCCTGGTATTTCTCCACCATGGCGTGGATCAGCTCCATCACCAGCACGGTCTTGCCGACCCCCGCGCCGCCGAACATCGCCGCCTTGCCGCCCTGGGCCATGGGGGCGAGCAGGTCGATCACCTTGATCCCGGTCTCGAACATCACATGCGTGGCGACCACCTCGCCCAGCGCGGGGGGCGGATTGTGGATCGGGCGGCGGGGCGTGCCCGCGGGCAGCGGCGGGCCGCGGTCGCCAATATTGCCGGTGACATCGAGCAGCCGGCCCAAAACCGCCTCGCCCACCGGCACGCTCACCGGCCCGCCGGTGGCGCGGACAGTGGTGTTGCGCGCCAGGCCCGCAGTGGTCTGCAGGGCGATCGCGCGCACGGTGGCGGCATCGGCATGGGAATGCACCTCAAGGATCAGCGGTTCGGGGCGGTCCCATTCCACCACCAGCGCGGTGTTAATATCAGGCAAAATACCGTCAGCGAAACTGACATCCACGACAACGCCGCGAACCGAAACGACCCTCCCCGCCGATGCAACTGACTCCATGACAAATCCGATGCCGTTCGTGACAGGCGGAACCAACCGCACGTTGCCTTGCTATGCCATTGCCCGGCAATCTGCCTTGATTAGGATCAATCGCGCCGCTCCTTGATGGAAATCAAGGACACGGCGCGTGCTTTGGCCTAATAGCGGCTGCATATGGCTCGCGGGCGTCTTCATCCTGAAAACTTATATGCTGGAAGGAAAGATTATGAACAATTTGAAAATAATCAGGCCTGCTCTGGGCATGTTGTTGCTGGCCGGGCTTGGCGGTTGTGCCGTGGCGCCGCCCACCGGGCCGAGCGTGGTGGTGCTCCCCGGCCAAGGGATCAGCTATTCAGAGTTTCAGGCCGATGATGCCACCTGCCGCGATGCCGCGGCGCAAAGCGTCGGCTATGCCTCGCCCGCCGGGGCCGCCAACCAGGCGGCCGTGGGCAGCGCCGTGGTGGGCACCGCCATCGGCGCCGTGGCAGGGGCGGCGCTTGGCGCGGCCTCGGGCAACGCGGGCGCGGGGGCTGCCATCGGCGCGGGTGCGGGCCTGCTGGTGGGAAGCGCCTCTGGAGCGAGCAACGCCCAAGCTTCGGCCTATGGCTTGCAGCGCCAGTATGACACGACGTATCTGCAATGCATGGCCGCCAAGGGCAACAACGTGCCGAACCTGCCGCCTGAGGAAACTTATGTGGCGCCTGCGCCCGGCTATTACCCTTATCCGCCGCCCTATGCCTATTACCCGGCCTACGGCTATCTCTATCCCTCGTTCACCTTCTATTATGGCCGGCACTGGCATCATTGACGCTTAAGATGCCCGCCCTGAATTCATGGAGGCCGTGCTTGCCTGAAGATCCCAAAACGCCAGCATCCGTACCGGTTGCCCTGAACGAAATGCGTTTGTTCGACCGCAATCTGCATGCGGCGGAGGCGCGGCTCACGGGCGGGCTTGCGCCCTCGGCGCTGATCGGCGCGATCATGGACTGGGCCGCCCATATGGCCGACCAGCCCGGCCGCCGCGCCGCGATGGCAAACCAGGCCCTGCAGGACATGGCGGCGCTCTGGAGCTTCACCTGCAACGCCGCC
>NZ_JABEVC010000138.1 GCF_013044125.1 Acidocella sp.
GGCCGCCGCCAACGCGGGCGAAACAATGCCGGTCCCCACCACCCGGTCCTGCAAGCTGGCATAATCCTCGAACACGCGCGTCAGACCCGGAAGCTCGCTCTCCAATGCCAGCAGGGCGGCCAAAATCGCGGCTGCGCCGCCAGAGGACATATCCCCCGCGACACCACCGGGTATCACCATGTCCATCATCAGCCGGTGCCCGAACGCCACCCGCGCGGCCTCGCACAGCGCCTCGCGGTGCAAGGCAAAGCGCGCATCCAGGAATGAGAACCCCGCATCTCCTGCGATCGCCCCAATATCGCTGCCATGGTTCGCCAGGCGCTCCAACTCCGCCATGATCGCGCGCAAATAAACCGCGCGCGGCGGCGGCGTCATTCCCAGCGCGGCCTCGGCCGCATGCGCGAAGGCAATACTGTGGGCAACCGTCGCATCGCCTGAAATCCGGGCCGCAAAGCGGGCCGCCAGCCGTGGCGATTTCCCACGCATCAGCGCCAGCGTGCCCTTGTGGGAATACCCCAGCCGCGCCTCAAGCTTCAGCACCTCCTCACCGCGCAGCGAGAAGCGGAAATGCCCCGGCTCGATGATCGCGGCATGGATCGGCCCAACAGCGACCTGATGAACCCCCTCACCACCAGGGCTGGCAAACTCCGGCCAGGGCGCCGTCCCGTCCGCGCTGCGGAAATGTTCGATCGCCGGGCGCGTGTCCGCCGCCCCGATGGCATTATGGCCATGGCAGTCATGCGCCAGGCGCTGAAACCACACCGCCCCTTTATGGCGCAGCGCCGGATATGCGCCCTCCACCAGCGGCGTCGCCACCAGCTCCGCCGGCTGGTAAAGCGCATAGGCATACTGCGCATCCGTCCACAGGGCGATGAATTTTCCCGCATGCGCCTGCCAGTCCTGCGATGAGAGCAGCTTCATTGCAGCGCCGCCGCGACAGAAGAAAGCGCGTTCAGCAGAAACCACGGCATGGCAAAGGCAATGCCAAACCCCAGCGCCAGCTGCAACCCGGCCAGATTGATGCCAACCCCCGCCTTCTGGTGCTTCGTATGCGGCGGCGCATGGCCAAACACCAGCGGGCCGACATGGCGGATGATCGCCACCGCGCATAAAACAAGCCCCAGACCGAGCGGCAGCGACATATAAGGATCGCGCTGAATGGTCTGGCTGATGATGATGAATTCGCTGGCGAACAAACCAGATGGCGGCAGGCCCGTCAGCGCAAAAACGCAACCGCCGAGCAGCCAGCCGACATATTTGTTGCTGTGGATCATGCCGCGCAGATGCGAGAAGCCATAATTTCCCGGCGCCGCCGAGCCGCGCAGCGCCGCCCCGCGCATCAACGCCTGAAACAGCGCTGATTTTATCAACGTGTGCACCAGCATATGCAGCAGCCCGCCAAAAATCGCCGCCGGGCCGCCAATACCAAAAGCAAACACCGCGATTCCCGAATGCTCAATGGACGAAAAACCAAAAAACCGCCGCGCATCACGCCGCCGCGAGAGCGAAAAGGCGGTGAGCAGCAACGAGGCCAACCCCAGCGTCAGCAAAAACACCCCCGGCTGCAATGCCCCGCCGCCGCCGGCAAAATTCGCCTGCATCAAATGCCGGAACCGTAAAATCGCGATCAGCGCGACATTCAGCATCAACGTGCTCAGCGCCGTGGTCAGCGGTATCGGCCCCTCGGCATAGGCATCGGGCAACCAGCCATGCAGCGGCACCAGCGCCGCCTTGGTGCCATAGCCGAACAGCAGAAACACAAACGCCAGCGTCAGCAGCGAACCATCCAGCTTCGTGACATGCGCGCCAAGCGCCGTGAAACTCATCGCCGCCAGCCCAGGCCCCAGCGCCGGCTGCGCCGCCAGATAAACCAGCATGGTGCCAAACAGCGCCAGCGCGATGCCCACGCCGCCGAGGATGAAATATTTCCACGCGGCCTCCAGCGCCGAGGCCGTGCGCGAGAGACTCACCCCCACCGTCGCGGCAATCGTCGCCCCCTCCACAGCAACCCATAGCAGCCCAATATTATCAGCGTAAAACCCCAGCAGCGTGCTCCCCAGCACCACCTGGCACATCGCATGATACACCCGCCAGCGCCGCACGCTGAGCACCTCGTTGCCGCTCCATACAAAACTGAGATTGCTGAGCGCCGTGGTCATGCAAACAAAACTGGTGAGAGCGCCAAAGATCATCCCCAGATCATCGGCATGGATCAGCCCGCTCCCAGGCTCGAAAAACACACCAACCGTAAACCCGAACACAATCACGTTCAGCGCCAGATTCGCCATCGCCCCCTGCGCGCGCGTGCCGAACACACCAATCGCGGGCGCCGCCAGCAACGGCAGAAACACCGCCGGCAAACAAAGGTTCATCGTCCGCGCCTCTCGATTTCCTCGATGCCGACCAGATCCAGCGTGTCAAAATGCTCGCGGATTCGAAACAGAAACACGCCGATCACCAGGAAGGCCAGCAGCACCAGCAACGCCACTGAAAGCTCGGCGACAAAGGGCATCCCCGGCATGCCGGTGGCCGCCAGCACCAGCCCGTTTTCGGTGGAAAGAAACCCGATCACCTGCGCGATGGCATTGCGCCGCAGCGTCATCACCAGCAGGCCGAGCAGCACGACCGAGAGCGAAATCGCCAGATCCTCGCGCGTGAGCGAAACAGCGCTTACCGTCGTCGGCAACACCACCAGCACCGCAATGCCGATCAACCCAACCCCCAGAATCATCGAGAACCCGACCGGCACGGTGGTTTCCACGGCGCGGACCATGTTGAACCGCTGCACGATCTGGCGCATGCCCATGGGCAGCAAAATACCCTTGATGGCGAGGGTGATGAGGCCGGTGAGGTAGAGATCCCCCGCCCCTTGCGCGAATCCCTGCCAGAACGCCGCGGCGGAGAGGGTGAGCGCCTGCACCTGATACAGCGTGATCATCGCCGCCAGCCGGCGTTGGGAGAGCATCGAGAACGCGCACAGCAGGATCACCCCGCCCATCAGATGCGCCAGCGGATAATCCAGATTCATCCGCCAATCCTCGCCGCCACGAATAAAAACACCCCGGCGAGCACGCCGAGCAACATCGCCACGCCCAAAAATTCCGGCACCCGGAAGACCCGCATCTTGGCCGTGCCGATCTCAAACAGCGAGAGCACCACCGCCATCACGCCCAGTTTCCCAGTCCACAGCACCAGCCCGCCCGGCCAGGTGAGAATCTCCCCCGCGCGCGCCATGCCGAAGGGAAAAAACACCGTGCCGATCAAGCACATCCACACCATCAGCCGCAGCATCGCCGCATATTCGAACAACAGCAGAAACCGCCCGGAATATTCCAGCAGCATCGCCTCATGCACCATGGCGAGTTCCAGATGCCCAGAGGGATTATCGGTGGGAATCCGCCCCGTTTCAGTCAGCGCCACGGCCAGCATGGCTGCCAGTGCAAAGCCCAGCGAAACTGAAATGCCCAGATGCCCGCTCCGGAAGGCCGCCGCCACCCCATCCACCGTAGGCGAATGAGCAATCAGCACGAAACTGATCAGGATCACCAGCAGGGCCGCCTCCGCGAACACGCTAAACAGCGCCTCGCGCGCGGCCGCCGCCCCGCCAAAACCAAAGCCCGACTCCAGCCCCGCCAGCATGGTCGCGCCACGCGCCAGCGCAAACAGACCGATCAATGTAATAAAATCGCCAACATTGGCGGTCAGCAACCCGAGCGAAAACCCCGGCACCAACATTGCCGCCCCGGCCGTGGCGGTAAAACATACAAACGGCCAGATGGAATACAAATCGGTCGCGGTGTCGGGCACCAACGTGGTCTTATGCAGCAACCGGCGCAGGTTGCGGTATGGCTGCACCACCGGCGGCCCCCGCCGCCCAAGCAGCCGCGCCCGCAGCTTGGTCACCAGCCCCATCAACAGCGGCGCCAGAGCAAACACCAAGCCGATATGCAGCAGGGTCGCTACCAGGCGGAGCAGGAACATCCCCATCAGCCCCCCTCACTCAGCCCCAGCGCCAGCAAAAACATCACCAGCGCCACAAACACGAAAGCAAGCCGCTGGCGCATGGTGGAGCGGCGAATATACTCCGCCACCCGCGTCAGCCGCAGGCTCACCTGCGATAAGGGGAACAACAGATAAGCCTCCGCCGGGTCAACGCCCTGCGGCGCCAGCACCCCGCGCGCAATGGCGCGGCGGACCGGCTCGGCAAACCCGGTGGCGCTGGGTTGCGTCAGCGGATCGCCAAAAGGCAACCACGCCGGCGGGCTGCCAAATCCGCATGTCCAGGCCGGCACCTCGCGGGTGCCGCGCACCGCAAAGCGGCGCAGCCCAAAAAACGCGACGGCTGCGGCCGCCGCCAGCAATAAAAACAACGACAGCGGCGCATAGCTGAGCGGCGCCGGGGTGGAATTGGGCGCCAACAGCTGGATAACCGGCTCCATCATGCCCAGCACCACACCCGGCAGCATGGCCACCGGCACGCAAAGAGCCGCCAGAAGTCCCATGCCGGCCAGCGTCGCGCGGTTGGCATCCCCGGCGGCGGCGGCATGCAGGCTGCGCGGACGCCCCAAAAAACCAATGCCGATCAACCGCACCACTGCACCCAACGCCAGCGCGGCGCTCAAGCCCAATCCCGCCAGCAGGGCCGTAAAGCCGATCCGCGCCAGAATCCCGCCCGTGGCGGCGGCCTTGATCACGGCATGCAGCAGCAAAAATTCCGGCGCAAACCCCGGCCCCAGCGGCAGCGCCGCCATCCCCGCGGCGCCCGCCAGCATCAACATGCCCAACCGCGGCATGCCGCGCATCAGCCCGCCCAGCCAATCCAGCGACGTCGTCCCCGTCGCCTTCTTCACCGCCCCAGCCCCCAGGAACAGCATCGGCTTGAACAACCCATGCGCCACCGCGCAAAGCAAAGCCCCCTGCAGGGCGAGCGACGCCAGATCCAGATTCCCCATGGCCTTCGCCCGCAGCGCGATCCCCAGCCCAACCGCGATCAGCCCGGCATGCTCAACCGTCGAACAGGCCAGCATGGTCTTCAGCTCAACCTCGAGCATAGCCCGCAGCGCGCCGATCAATACCGAGGCGGCCCCGGCCGCAATCAACACCGAACCCCACCAGGGCTGCGCCGCCGCACCAAACTCAATAAAAGCATAGCGGATCAGAATATAAAGCGAGACCTTCACCATCCCGCCGGACATCAGCGCCGAACCCCCCTCCGGCGGCGCCGGATGCGCGCGCGGCAGCCATGAATGCAACGGCGCCAGCCCCGCCTTGGCGCCAGCCCCCAGCAACACCAGCATGAACGCCAGCGAACCAGCAGGCAAAAACACCCCAGGGATCAAACAGGCGGCGGAAAACATCGCCATGCCGGCATACAGCGTCGCCGGCCTGGCATCGCCGCGCAGCACCAGCAGCCACGAGGCCGCGCTCATCAGCTCGAAGCCAAAAATCAACGTAAACGCATCACCCGCCAGAAGCGTGAGCACCATGGCGCCCGCGAACACCCAGAACGCGATGGACCCCCGCCGCTCGGCCAGCGCGCTGGCCACAATCTGCGGCACAAGAATGCACAGAAACAGCACGGACAAGGCATCAAGGCGCAAATGCATCCCCTGCCCCGGCAAACCAAACATCAAAGCAAAGGAATTACCCACACCCAGGCCATAGCAAACCAGCCTGCGCGCCGGAAGGCGCATATCTGCATCCCAGGCAACGGGCCTTCATTAAAAAAAGGCCAGGAGATCAATCCCCCGGCCTTTTCCAGTCATATCAGCGCTACAGCAGCCTAGTGGGACACGTCATTGAAAATGCCGTGTCCCACTAGCGTCATATTTAGCGCGCGCCGCCCACCAACCCGCGCGCAGTACCCTGCGTCATGA
>NZ_JABEVC010000139.1 GCF_013044125.1 Acidocella sp.
GGGCGATGGCGGAGCTGCGGCGCTGGCTGCTAGGGGCGGAGGGCGCACGCTCACGCGCGCGGGGGCTGGCGCGGCGGCTGGAGGATTTCGCCGCCACGGATGATGCCATAAAGCGCGCGCTGGACGCGGCGTTGCTGGCGGCCAAGGCGCTGCCGGCGCCGATGTTCTCCACACGGCTGGACCCTGAGCTGGAATCGGACAAGAACCCGGCGGAAGCGTTTTTGCGGGCGTTGCGGGTGCAGGCGCTGGCGCGCGGCACCGAGGCGGAGATTAAAGGGGCGATGGGTTTCGAGGTGGATCTGCACCCGATCGGCCCGGAGATTTTGCCGGTGGCGGCCACGCTCTCGGCCGCGCTGGAGAAGCTCCGCCTGCCCCTGGTGACATTGCGGCAGCGTTTTTTGGAGCGGCTGGAAGCCGAGGCGGAGACGCTGGAGGAAGCCTCGCGCCAGCGGCTGGAGGGCACCGCGCGCAGCATCAAGCGCCGGGCGATCGACAGCATCACGGCATGGCGGCGAATATTGGACGGGCTGGGGGGTGAGACCAAACCCGGCGAGCGGCCGGGGCGGATCGAGTTTCTGCGCCTGGACCGCGAGGCGGGAACCGACCGCGACGTGCTGCTGCTCTCGCATCTGCTGGACCCGACGGAGGCGTTCATCGAGACCATCGCGCGGCCGGCGCATGGCATGCTCATCACCTCCGCCACGCTGCGCGACGGGGCGGATAACGAGACCGCCTGGGAGGGTGCCGAGGCGCGCACCGGGGCGGCGCATCTGGCCGCGCCCGCCATCCGCGCGGCGTTCGACTCGCCGTTTGATTATGCGGAGCGCACGCGCATCGCGCTGATCACGGACGTGAACACGCAGGATATGGGCGCGCTGGCCGGGGCGTATCAGGCGCTGTTTCAGGCCGCGGGCGGCGGCGGGCTGGGGTTGTTCACCGCCATCTCGCGGCTGCGCGCGGTGCAGGCGCGCATCGCCAAACCGCTGGAGGAGGCGGGAATTGCGCTCTACGCCCAGCATGTGGACGCCATGGACAACGCCACGCTGGTGGATATTTTCCGCGCCGAGGAGCACGCCTGCCTGCTCGGCACCGATGCGATGCGCGACGGTGTGGATATTCCCGGCAACGCGCTGCGGCTGGTGGTGTTTGAGCGCACGCCCTGGCCGCGCCCGGATATTCTGCACCGCACGCGGCGCACGCATCTCTCCGGCGGGGCACCCAAGGATTATGATGATGCGATCGTGCGCTTAAGGCTGCGTCAGGCGTTTGGGCGGCTGATCCGCCGGGCCGATGACCGGGGCGTGTTCGTGCTGCTGGACCGGCAGATGCCCTCGCGGCTGCTGAGCGCCTTCCCAGAGGGAGCGCCGGTTATCCGCTCCGGCCTGGCCGAGGCGGTGGCGGGGATACGGCGGTTTCTGGCCGGGTGAGCTTGCCCTGGGGGTAAAAATTGGCCAACAATTTGAGCGCGATCTGGGCGTGGGGCCGATGGATATTCAACTGAATTTTGACTCGAGCACGAGCCTGGCGCCCGCCGGTTTCGTCACGGCCATGGACTATGCGGCCAGCCAGCTCGACGCGCTGATCACCGACCCCGTGACGGTGAGCATCGAGGTCTCCTGGAACAATACAGTGTTCGGCGAGGGCGGCGCGAACATGACGGCGTTCAGCTATGCGAGCGTGGTGGCGGCGCTGAAGGCGCATGCCTCAACCCCCGCGGGCATAGAGGCCGCCGCCAACCTGCCCGCCGTGGACCCGGCCGGGACCGGGTATTTGCAGTTGACCGATGCGCAGGCCGAGGCGCTGGGGCTTATGACTGGCTCCGCCGGGCCGGGGCAGGATGGCTTTGTTACCTTTGGCTCGGCGGGGACGCTGCTGGATTTCAGCACCACCGGGACCAGCGTGCCATCCGACCAGTATGATTTTGCCGGGATCGCCGAACATGAGCTGACGCATGCGCTGGGGCGGATCGACGCCAATTCCGGCGCGCCGCAGTTCATCATGGATCTGTATAAATATGCCGCGCCGGGCACGCTGCAGACCAACGGCGCGAATTTGACATACATCTCGGTCGACGGCGGCACCACGGCGTTGGATACGCTCTCCACCACCTCCGATCTCTCCGACTGGGCATCCAGCGCGGGGAATGATGCCTTCACCGCCTATGCCAATCCGGGCGCGCTGAACACCATTTCATCGGCTGATATGACACTGATGAGCGCGCTGGGGTTCAATGTGCTGTGCTTCGCGGCGGGGACGCGCATCGCCACGCCGGATGGCGAAGTGGCGGTGGAGAGCCTGGCGCTCGGCGATGAGGTGTTGAGCCTCTTCAAGGGGCGCCAGCGGGTTAAGTGGATCGGGATCAGCCATTATGACGGGCGGTTTTTAAAAGGAAACCACCTGATGCTGCCGGTTTGCATCAAGGCCGGGGCGCTGGGCGATGGGGTGCCCGCGCGGGCGCTTTGGGTCTCGCCGGGGCATGGGATTCTGGCCGGTGGCGGGCTGGTGCCGGCATGGCGGCTGGTGAACGGCGTGAGCGTGACGCAGGCGCAGAGCGTGGAGCGGGTCAGCTATTATCATATCGAGCTGGCGGCGCATGATGTGGTGTTCGCGGAAAACTGCCCGGCGGAGAGTTATCTCGATATTGGCGAGCGCCAGAAATTCCATAACGCGGCGGCATTTGAGGCGCTGTATCCAGGTGAAGAGGCGGCGCCCTTGGCCTGTATGGCGCGGCTGGAGGATGGTTTTGGGCTGCGCGATGCGCAGGCAGCGGTGAACGCGCGGGCGGGGATTGCGCCGGTGGCCGAATTGGCCGGAGCGTTGCGCGGGGCGCTGGAGGTGGCCGGGCCGGAAGTTTGCGCGGGCTGGGCGGTTTGCGAGGCGTGCCCTGAGGTGCCTGTGGAGCTGCTGGTTTTCGCCGGGGCCGAGGTGGTGGCGCGGGTGGTGGCCAACGGCTACCGGGCGGATGTGCGGGCGGCGGGGCTGGGCAGCGGATGCTGCGGATTCGCAGTGGCGATTCCGGCAGGGGCTAAGGGCGCGGTTTCGGTGCGCCGCGCAC
>NZ_JABEVC010000140.1 GCF_013044125.1 Acidocella sp.
GAGATGATCAAGCACTTCATCCGCAAGGTGCATAACCGCCGCGGCTTCTCCTCGCCCATCATCATCATCTGCGTCCCCTCCGGCTCCACCGCGGTGGAGCGCCGCGCCATCCAGGAAGCCGCTGAATCAGCCGGCGCGCGCAAGGTCTTCCTCATCGAGGAACCCATGGCCGCGGCCATCGGCGCCAATTTGCCCGTTACCGAGCCCTCCGGCTCCATGGTTGTCGATATCGGCGGCGGCACCACCGAAGTCGCCGTCATCTCGCTCGGCGGCATCGTGTACGCCCGCTCCGTGCGCGTCGGCGGCGACAAGATGGACGAAGCCATCATCTCCTACATCCGCCGCGCCTTTAACCTGCTGATCGGCGAAAGCTCGGCCGAACGCATCAAGATGGACATCGGCGCCGCCTGGATGGACAGCGCCGATAACGGCCCCTCACGTTTCGTCAAAGGGCGTGACCTGATCAACGGCGTGCCGCGCGAGGTCACCGTCACCCAGCGCCAGATCGCCGAAAGCCTGGCCGAACCGGTGGGCCAGATCGTCGAGGCCGTGAAGGTCGCGCTGGAGAACACCCCGCCGGAACTCGCGGCTGATATCGTCGATAAGGGCATCATGCTCACCGGCGGCGGCGCCCTGCTGCACCGGCTTGACGAGGTGCTGCGCGTCTCCACCGGCCTGCCTGTGATGGTGGCTGAAAACCCGCTGCAATGCGTCGCTCTGGGCACCGGCCGCGCGCTGGAGGAAATCAAGCGCCTGCGCACCGTTCTGTCCTCGATGTATTAAAACTCCCGTGGCCGGGGTTCATCCCCGGCCGGCCCGGCCTATGGCGCGGCGGCGGGATGAGCGGCGGCGTAGCTGAGCTGCTCAGGCGTCATCTCAAACCCAACAAGAATCTGCGTCCGCGCGCTATCGGGCGTGTTGGGCAGCTCCACCTTCATCTCCTTGGTGGCCGCTTGCGCGGTGCTGACGTTGCCGTTGAACTTCAGAGTGATGCTGTAGTCATTTTTCTGCACGATGGCATCGCCCTGGGTAATGGCGACGAAATACGGCAAGGTGATGGGCGCGCCCTGGTTGGCGGGGCCGTTGCTGGCGCTAAATCCGGCCCTGAACGTCACCTCCAGCAGGTTTTTCTTTACCTTCAGCAGGCAGGACCCCGCGACTCCGGTAACCCGCGCGGTGGTAATCTGCGCGCCCACATCGGAACGGCCGGGCAGGAAGGTGGTTAAATTCTGCGCCTGGGCAAGCACCGCCACCTGCGGGCAATATTGCTGCACAACCGGCTTGGGGGCGGGCGCCGCGGCCGGGGTAGAGGATGCCGGGGTGGAGGCACAACCGGCGAGGGCGGCCAGGATGACGAGCGAAAGCAGGGGGGCGGTGAACTGTTTCATGGCACCTCCCTTGCCAGATTTTTTTGTAAAGGTCATCTACGCGCCATGGCGGTTTATACAGAAGTTACGGACGAGGCCCTGGCCGAATTCCTCACGCACTACAACATCGGCTCGATGGTTGCCTTCCGCGGCATCGCCGAGGGAGTGGAGAACAGCAACTACGCGCTGAAAACGACGCAGGGGGATTTCATTCTCACCTTGTACGAAAAGCGCGTCGACCCGGCGGATCTGCCATGGTTTCTGGGTCTGATGGAGCATCTGGCCGCGCATGGGCTCTCCTGCCCGCTCCCCGTGCGCGCGCGCGATGGCAAAAACCTCAACCCGCTGGCCGGGAAGATCGCCGCTATCACCACGTTTCTGCCCGGCGTGTGGCCGCGCCGGGTGCTGGTGGAGCATTGCGAGCCGCTGGGCGCGGCGCTGGCCAGGCTGCACCTGACGGGCGAGGGGTTTGCGCCCAAGCGCGCCAACGCCCTGGGTCCTGATGCCTGGAATGATTTGTTGCAAAAATCCGCCCCCCAGGCTGACAGCGTGCAGGCCGGGCTTGGCCGGGAGCTGGACTCGATGCTGCACGGTATCGTCGCCAACTGGCCGCGCGGCTTGCCCAGCGGGCATATCCACGCCGATTTATTCCCCGACAACGTATTTTTCCTCGATGGCGAGATCTCCGGGCTGATCGATTTCTACTTTGCCTGCACCGATATCTACGCCTACGACATCGCCATCTGTCTCAACGCCTGGTGCTTCGAGAAGGATTTCAGCTTCAACGTCACCAAATCGCGCGCGCTGCTGCGCGGCTACATGGCCCACCGCGCTCTCAGTGAAGCCGAAACCGCCGCCCTGCCCGTGCTCGCCCAGGGCGCCGCCATGCGCTTCCTGCTCACCCGGCTCTACGACTGGCTGAACACGCCCCCTGGCGCCATGGTCACCCCCAAGGACCCGCTGGACTACTACCGGCGCCTGCGCTTCCACAACGCCGCAAAAGGTGCCGCCGCCTATGGCCTCTGATCCATCCGAGAACGCCGTCGAGATCTGGACAGACGGCGGCTGCCGCCCCAACCCCGGCCCTGGCGGCTGGGCGGCCATCCTCAAGTTCAAAGGCGCGGTGAAGGAGCTTGCCGGCGCCGAGGCTGAGACCACCAACAACCGCATGGAGCTGACCGCCGCCGCCGAGGCGCTGGGCGCCCTCACCCGGCCGTGCCGCATTGTGCTGCATACCGACAGCCAATACCTCAAAGATGGCATTACCCGCTGGCACACCGGCTGGGTACGCAAAAACTGGCGCACCGCGGGGGGAGATCCGGTAAAGAACATGGATCTGTGGAAGCGCATCCTGGAGGCCGCCAAGCCGCACGAGATCGACTGGCGCTGGGTGAAGGGCCATTCCGGCAACCCGATGAACGAGCGCGCTGACGAGCTGGCCACCCAGGCCCGCGAAATGCTTGAGGCTGATGCCCGCAGCGCCCGGGATTAGCTGCGCCCGGGGGTTAGCTGCGGTAGGAGCCGTTGATGTCGATGTAGCCGTGGGTGAGGTCGCAGGTCCACACGGTGGCGCGGCCCTGGCCGAGGCCGATATCGACTTCGATGTTGATTTCCCGCCCCTTCATATGGGCGACCACGGGGGTTTCATCATAACCCGGGACGATGCCGCCGGCCTGCGCCATCCAGGTGCCGCCAACGGCGACGCCGAGCTTGTCGCGGTCGGCCGGTTCGCCGGCTTTGCCCACGGCCATCACGATCCGGCCCCAGTTGGCGTCTTCTCCGGCGATGGCGGTTTTCACCAGTGGCGAGTTGGCGATGGCCATGGCGATCTTGCGCGCCGAGGCGTTGGAAACAGCGCCGTCCACGGTGATCTGCACCAGTTTTTGCGCGCCTTCGCCGTCACGCACCACCATGAGGGCCAGATCGTGCATCACCTCATGCAGGGCACGGCGGAAATCGCCCAGCTCGCCGGAGTCCTCGGTGGGGGCGTTGCCCGCCTGGCCGGTGGCGAAGAGCAGCACCGTGTCAGAGGTGGAGGTGTCGGAGTCGATGGTGATGCAGTTGAAGGTGGTACTCACCCCCTTGCTCAGCATCGCCTGCAGGGCGGGCGCGGGGATCGCGGCATCGGTGAAGATGAAGGAGAGCATGGTCGCCATATCAGGCGCGATCATGCCGCTGCCCTTGGCGATGCCGGTGACGCGCACCTCCACCCCGCCCAGCCGCGCGGTGCGGGTGGCGGCTTTGGGGAAGGTATCGGTGGTCATAATGGCTTGCGCCGCCTCGGCGAAGCGGTCTTCGGCCAGGCTGGCTTTCAGCGTATCCAGCACCGCGACAATTTTATGCGCCGGCAGC
>NZ_JABEVC010000141.1 GCF_013044125.1 Acidocella sp.
CGGCGGCAAGACCCTGGCGCTGGAACAAATCCCCAAGGTCCAGGGCGCGTTGATCTCCATGGACCCGCGCACCGGGCGCGTGCTCGCCATGGTCGGCGGCTGGAGCCACGACATCAGCCCCTTCAACCGGGTAATCCAGGCGCAGCGCCAGCCCGGCTCCTCGGTGAAGCCGCTGGTCTACCTCACCGCCATGGAGCAGGGCTTACAGCCCGACGCCCCGGTGCTGGATGCCCCCTTCGTACAGCAAATGTCCAACGGCACCACCTACCGCCCCGGCAACTACGAAGACAGTTTCCAGGGCCCGGTGCCCATTTTCCACGCGCTGGAGCAGTCGCTCAACCTCGCCACCCTGCATCTGGCCCGCCAGATCGGCCTGGATAACATCGCGCAAACCTTCCAGAGCTTCGGCATCATCGACCAGATGCCCCCCTATTACCCCTCCGCGATCGGCGCGATCGACACCACCCTGTGGAAAATGGCCGCCGCCTACGCCACGCTCGATGAATACGGCCGGCAGGTGCAACCATCGCTGATTGACAGTGTCACCGGCCCGGACGGCAAGGTGCTCTACCAGGCGCAAAACCAAAGTTGCGACAACTGCACGAACGGCGACCCCTCACAACCGCCCATTGTCGACTATTCCGGCGCGCAGCTGGCTGATCCTGATTCAGTGTTTCAGATGCTCACCATGATGAAAGGCGTGGTGCTGCGCGGCACCGGCGTCCCCGCCGTGGAGGGGATAAGCCAGCCGGTTGCCGGCAAGACCGGCACCACGAATAATTTCAACGACGCATGGTTCATCGGCTTTACCCCCGGCGTGCTCACCGGCTGCTGGGTTGGCTACGACACCCCGGCCAGCCTGGGCAACAACCAGACCGGCGGCAATGTCTGCGGCCCTATCTGGAACGAATACATGAAGGTGGCCCTCGCCAACCAGCCGGATATGGACTTCCCCGCCCCCGCCGGCATGACCCTGCAACAAGTGCCCGAGCCTGACGGCACCATGGTGAGCGAAGCCTTCAAACCCGGGCAGACCCCAGGCGCCCAGGCGAACAACAGCCTGCTCGGCGGCACCGATAACCTTACCCCCGCCACCCCCGGAGCGCCGGGAACACCCGCAACGCCAGCCGCGCCTGGTACGTCCGCCGCGCCCGCGCCCTCGGCCATCGATAAATCCCTCGGCGGATTGTATTAAAAGCAGCTCAATCTTTTCCGCCAATGCAGCCCCGCGCCAACTGAGAGCCTCCGCCATGTCCGTCACCATCTACCACAACCCCGCCTGCGGCACCTCGCGCAACACGCTGGCGATGATCCGCAACGCCGGTATCGAACCCGTGGTGATCGAATACCTGAAAACCCCGCCCAGCCGCGCGGAACTGGCGGTTCTGGCCGAACAGGCGGGCGGGGCGCGCGCGCTGCTGCGCGAGAAGGAACCACGCGCTGCCGAGCTTGGCCTCAACGCCGGTGTGGCCGATGACACGATTCTTGACGCCATCGCCGCGCACCCGCTCCTGCTCAACCGCCCCGTGGTTGTTACCCCCAAGGGCACCAAAAGCTGCCGCCCGTCAGAGGTGGTGCTGGAACTGCTGCCCGCCCCGCAGCAAGGCGCCTTCACCAAGGAGGACGGGCAAGCCGTAGTGGATGCCGCCGGCCGGCGCATCGGATAAGAGGCATTTTTCGAGCGTTACCCCGCGCGCCGGGTGGCGCTGGCCATCGGGAAATTGTCACGGCGGATGCTTCCGGCCTACGGCGGCGCGGATGCTCTTGCCAGCACCCTGCACCGCCTCGGGCCGCCCTCGCGCACGGCATAGTTGCTCATTTTGGCGCGCCTGTCCGGTTTGCAAGAGCGGGGATCTGCCGCCGGCCAAGAATCATCGCGCGGCTTGCGCCCCCTTCGTCCAGGTCTGTTTTGGCGGGCCTGTTGGCTCAACCGGCGGCGCGGCGCGGCGCCCTAACCCGGCAGATGTTCCTTCAGCCGCGGCATCAGCTCCACCAAATTGCAGGGGCGGTGCCGCGAATCGAGCTGGTAGCGCAAAATATCGTCCCAGCCGTCCTTCACCGCGCCGGTGCTGCCGGGCAGGGCGAACAGATAAGTGCCGCTTGCCACCCCGCCCAGCGCGCGGGACTGCATGGTGGAGGTACCGATCTTCTGGTAGGAGAGCATGCGAAACAGCTCGCCAAACCCTTCAATTGTCTTCTCCAGCACGCGCGCGAACGCCTCGGGCGTTACATCCCGCCCGGTTATGCCGGTCCCCCCGGTGGTGATGATCACGTCAACCGCCGGGTCCGCGATCCAGCCGCGCAGTTGCATCTCGATGGCGCGGGCATCGTCGCGGATGATCGCGCGCGCCGCCAGCACATGCCCGCCCGCCACAACGCGCGCGGCCAGCGTGTCGCCTGAGGTGTCGTTCGCCGCTGTGCGGGTGTCCGAAATAGTCGCCACCGCAATGTTCACGGGGAGAAAAACGCGGCTCTCGTCAATCCCGGCCATGCCTCAGTTTGCCGATGCGGTATAAAAATTCTGGTTCAACGTCGGAAAATCCCCTTCCGCCAGCTGGTCCAGGCTTTCGGGCTTCAGCCCGATCTCCTCGGCGTACAGCCAGCTGTCAGCCATCACCTGGCGCACGAAGCGGCGGGTTTCATCATTGGGAATGGTCTCGATGAAGAGCAGCGGATCGCCTTCATCCTGCGAGGTCCACCCGGCGGCGGCATTCGGCCCGGCATTGTAGCTGGCCAGAATCGCCAGCAGATTGCCTTTAATCCCCGGCTGCGCGCCCAGATAGCGGATATATCCCTGCCCCAGGGCAAGATTGGCCGAAGGATCGTCCAGCGAGCCGCTCACCCCCTCCTGCCGGCGGACATAAGAAGCCGTGACCGGCATAAGCTGCATCAGCCCGCGCGCGCCGCAGCGCGAAACAGCCGTCTCGTTGAAGCCCGATTCCGTGCGCGCCACCGCATAGACCAGCGCCGGGTCAACCGTGAATCCGCCATCCGGGTGCAGGGCCGGCAGCGGCAGGCGCGCGCCCGCAATCTCATCAACCGGGTTTGGCAGCTGGCTGGCAATGGCGATGGTCACATCCACCAGCCCGGCGCGGGCGGCCACCGCCATCACGGCCCGGCCGAGGGCCGGGTTGGCCTGAATCTGCGGCCAGAGCGCGCGCAACGCCACCGCCGCCTGGTCATCCGCGCCAATCTGCAACAAGGCGAAGGCCAGATGCCCGTCAGGGATGGCGTCCACAGCGGTGATATCGGCTTCCGTCAGCGTCGCGGCGATGCCGGTGGGGCCGAAGCCCTGGCCCAGCAGGCGCCCGGCCAGCATGCCGTAGAACGTATCGCCCGACCAGGCCGCCTGGTGCAGCCAGTTGAGATAGGCCTCCGGCTGCTGCATCCGCAGCGCGGCACGGGCCGCCCAGAACTGGCTGGCGGCGCGCTCGTCACTGGAAATCCCGGCCATTGCGGCCGAGCTGTCAAAAGCCGTGGCGGCGGCGCTCAGGTCACCCTTTTCCCAGGCCTGGATACCGGACATGAACTGCCGGTGCCAGCTGTAGCTGTCCGGCGCGGTGACGGGGCGCGCCGCGGCGCCCGCGGTAATTGTGGCTTCTGGCAGCAGCGCGACCACGGGGGCCGGCGGCATCTGATCCGCGCGCAGTTTGTGCTGCATCAGCGCGTAAATATCCGGCGCCTCCGGCTGGCTGCTGTATTGCGCGTACCAAGCCAGCAGCTCAGCCGGCTTGGTGATATAATTATTGCTCAGATACCGCTGCGCCAGAACAGGCCCCACCAAGGTGGGATCGTCCAACCGGCTGATCAACCGGTCCGCCTCGCTGAACGCTCCGGCCGATTGGGCCGCGAGAATACGCTGATACATCGCCACGGCGCTCGGCGGCAGCGGTTCAGGCAGTACAATTTCAACGTCAGGAGAGGGGGCGTTACGCGGCACCGCATAAGCGACAGTCTCCCCGCCTGTTGCGCTGGCGGGCGCTGAGGGGGGCGGCATCGGTCCCGTACCTTGTCCCCAATCAGAGGACTTCGCCGCCGCACTCGTGGGGACCACGAGCCCGAGGGCAAAAACTGACACCGTGGCCAAAGCGAGCCGGGTGACGTTCAGGCGGGAGAGCATGTTGAGGGCTCCTCGCATAGGAAAACTCCCTACACAGTCACCCCTTGTGACGCAAGACCTACCGGTGAGACGTTTCTCGTGGCACGAGACGTTTTTAGCAGTTTCCGGGAGTTACGCCCCGACTCTTAGATCACGATTTCGTGATATTAGCGCAATTTAACCCTGGGTGGATAGCAATTCCAAAAATTCTCGCAGCTGCAATAAGTCCCGCCACGCTTCTGCCTTGGCCGAGGGCATGCGCAACAAATACGCCGGATGGTAGCTCGGCAGACACGGAATCGGCGCCGCCAGACCCGGTATTTCCACCTGCCGCCACGCGCCGCGCAGCCGCCTTATCCCCAGTCCGCGCTCCGGCTCCGGCAGCACCGCCCTGGCAGCCACCGCGCCCAGCAACAGCAGCGCGCGCGGCCGCACCAAGGCGATATGGCGCAGCAGAAACGGGAGGCAAACAGCCACCTCGGCCTCGGTTGGCGGCCGGTCGCCCGGCGGGCGCCACGGCACGGTGTTGATAATGCGCACCGTGGCGCGGTCCAGCCCGATGCTGCCCAGCATTTTATCCAGCAGTTGCCCGGCCGGCCCCACAAACGGCCTGCCCGCGCGGTCTTCCTCCGCGCCAGGCGCCTCACCCACCACCACCAACCGCGCATCCGCCGCACCATCGGCGAAGACCAACTGTGTCGCGGTATCGCGCAGGGCGCAGCCGGTAAATCCCGCCAAGGCCGCCTGCAAGGCTTCCAGGCTCTCGCAACCCTCCGCCACTTTCGCGGCCTGCGCCGGCCCGGCGGGCAACACCGTGGCATGGCGCGCAACATGGCGGGGGGCATGAACCCGCCCAGCCGCAGGCCCCGCCTGCACGGGAGCGCTGGCAGAGGCGGCAGGCGCGGCCGCGCGCCGGTCCTGCGGCGCATCCAGCAGCGCCTCGTCAGCCCCCCACTCCACTTGCAGGCGCAGCGCCTCGATCAAATCCATATATCCATACTTAACCATACCTCCCGCGATTGAAATAACCGCCAATATGATTTTAACCCTTTACCCAGCCAGCGGCCTCACGGCCGAGACTTTACGCAAGCTAACAAGTTTCCTTATACGACTCCCAGCACAACAGGAGGTAACGAGATGTCAGACCAGATGGAACCGCGCGAGGCGATGGAGTTCGATGTCCTGGTGGTCGGCGCCGGCCCTGCCGGCCTATCCGCCGCCGTCAAGCTCAAACAACTCAACCCGGAGCTTTCCGTCTGCGTGGTGGAAAAAGGCGGGGAGATCGGCGCCCACACCCTCTCCGGCGCGGTGCTGGAGCCGCGCGCCCTGCTGGAGCTCTTCCCAGAATGCGACCCCTCGCTGATCCCGCTCGCCACCCCGGTGTCCGAGGATCGCTTCATGTATCTCACCGCGACCAAGGCCTACACCTCGCCCCTCACCCCACCGACCATGGAGAACCACGGCAACTACATCGTCTCGCTCGGCAATGTGGTGCGCTGGCTCGGCCAGCAGGCGGAAGAACTCGGCGTGGAGATCTACCCCGGTTTTGCCGCGGCTGAAGTGCTCTTCGAGGGTGAGCGAGTCGCGGGCGTGGCCACCGGTGACATGGGCATCGGCAAGGACGGCAAGCCCACCGGCAACTTCCAGCGCGGCATGGAGCTGCGCGCCACCTACACAATCTTCGCCGAAGGCTGCCGCGGCTCGCTTTCCAAGCAGTTGATGGCCAAATTCGGCCTCAACGCCAAAAACGACCCGCAGACCTACGGCATCGGCATCAAGGAACTCTGGGAGGTCAAACCCGAGCACTTCAAAAAGGGCCTCACCATCCACAGCGTCGGCTGGCCCTTAAAGTCCGACACCTATGGCGGTTCGGCCATCTACTTCTTCGGCGAAAACCTCATGGCCTACTGTTTCGTCGTTGGGCTGGACTACAAAAATCCCTATCTCTCGCCCTTCCAGGAGATGCAGCGCTCCAAAACCCACCCGGCCATCGCGCCGTTCTTCGAGGGCGCCAAGCGCATCTCCTACGGCGCGCGCGCGCTCAATGAGGGGGGCTTCCAGTCCCTGCCGAAACTCACCTTCCCCGGTGGCGTGCTCATTGGCTGCGCCGCGGGCACCCTTAACGTGCCCAAGATCAAAGGCAGCCACACCGCGATGAAATCCGGCATGGTCGCCGCCGAAGCCATCGCCGAGGCCCTGGCCGGCGAGCGCCCTGACGAAGTCACCGCTTACGCCACCAAGCTGGAAGCCAGCTGGGTCTGGCCCGAGCTGCACAGCGTGCGCAATGTGCGCCCCGGTTTCGCCAAATGGGGTTTTTACGGCGGCATGATCAACGCCGCCATCGACACCTACATCTTCCGCGGCAAGGCCCCCTGGACCCTGAAAAACCACGCCGACCACCTGCAGCTCAAAAAAGCCAAGGACTGCCAGCCGATCGACTACCCCAAACCAGACGGCAAGCTCACCTTCGACCGGCTGTCCTCCGTCTTCCTCTCCAACACCAACCACGAGGAAAACCAGCCGCCCCACCTCACCCTGCTCGATGCCAGCAAGGCCATCAGCGTCAACTATAAAGAATACGCCAGCCCGGAGACCCGCTATTGCCCGGCCGGCGTATATGAAATCGTCGGTGAGGACAAAGGCAACCCGCAGTTGCAGATCAACGCGCAAAACTGCGTCCACTGCAAAACCTGCGACATCAAGGACCCCACCCAGAACATCAACTGGGTGGTGCCGGAAGGCGCTGGCGGCCCCAACTATCCGGGCGGGATGTAAAAGCCGCGGCACGGCCAGGGGGTTTTGCCCCCTGGCACCACGGCTATTTGTGGATCATCGTCCCGATGCCGCCATCAGTGAAAAGCTCCAGCAGCAGCGCATGCGGCACCCTTCCATCGAGGATCGTCGCCCCTTTGACCCCGAGCGTGACAGCCTCCATGCAGGTCTCCACCTTCGGAATCATCCCGCCCGAGATGGTGCCATCGGCGATCAGCGCTTGGATCTGCGCCAGCGACAAATCCGGCATCAGCTTCTTGGTCTTGTCCAGCACGCCGGGCACATCGGTGAGCATCAGCAGCCGGTTGGCGTTCAGCGCGCCAGCGATCGCCCCGGCAGCAGTGTCAGCATTGATATTATAAGTCTCGCCGTTCTCGCCTGTGCCCACGGGCGCGATCACGGGGATCAGCCCGGCGCCGGTCAGCGCATGGATCACGCGCGTGTCGATGAACGCGGGCTCGCCGACAAAGCCAAGATCCAGCACGCTCTCAATATGCGAATCCGGGTCCTTCTTGGTGCGGTGCATTTTGCGCGCGCGGATCAACCCGCCATCCTTTCCCGAAATCCCCACCGCCAGCGCGCCGGCGCGGTTGATCAACCCCGCCACCTGCTTGTTCACGCTGCCCGCCAGCACCATTTCCACCACCTCAACCATGGCGGCATCGGTCACGCGCAGCCCGTCGATGAAGTTGGATTTGATCGCCAGCCGGTCCAGCATGGCGTTAATCTGCGGCCCGCCGCCATGCACGATCACCGGATTGATGCCGACCTGTTTGAGCAACGCGATGTCGCGGCCGAATTCGCCCGCCAGAATATCCTCGCCCATCGCATGCCCGCCGTATTTCACCACGATGGTGGCGCCCGCATAGCGGCGCAGAAACGGCAGCGCGCTGGCGACAATATGCGCCTGGGCGGCGGCGGATTTCAGCTCCTCGGTATTCATCTCGGCTCCTGGAAAAACTCTGCTGCTAAATAAAGCCCGCGATGCTGGCGCGCAAATCATCCATGCCAAGCCCCGTGGTGCTGGAGGTGGTAAGCACGAACGGCAGCGCCGCCGGGTGCTCCTTCGCCAGCGCGGTGATCTCCTCCTGCTTGCGGCGCAGCCCCGCCGGCTTCACGTCATCAGCCTTGGTCAACACCAGCTGGTAGGCCACCGCCGACTGGTCGAGCAGCTCCATCACCACCTCATCGGCGGGTTTCAGCTCGATGCGCGCATCCAGCAGTAGAAACACCCGGCGCAGGTTCGGCCGCCCACGCAAATAATCGAGCATCAGCCCCTGCCAGTCACGCTTGATGGCTTTCGGCGCCTCGGCATAGCCGTAGCCCGGCATGTCCACCAGCACGATGGGGGCAGCTTCCATTTGGAAGAAATTCAACTGCCGGGTGCGCCCCGGCTGGTGCGACACGCGCGCCAACGCCTTGCGCCCCGTCAGCGCGTTCAGCAACGAGGATTTGCCAACGTTTGAGCGTCCCGCGAAGGCGACCTCAATCCCGTTGGGCGCGGGCAGATGGTCGAGCGCCTGCGCCGCATAGAAAAACTCGCAATGCGAGGCGAAGAGTTTCCGCCCCGCCTCCAGCTGCTCCGGGCTGAAAGTCCCGGCCGCGAAAACTATATTTTCGCCGCTACCGCCGCCCGTGGGTTGCCCGCCTGGCGCATGATCAGCCATTGTTGTCCTACCGAAAGAAGATTGTTCCAGGCCCAGTATAGCACAAGGCCGGAAGGAGAGCGCGCCAGCATGAAGGTGAAAATCAGCGGCATGAACTGGAACATGCGCGCCTGCACCGGATCAGCCGGCGCCGGGTTGAGCCGTTGCTGGAGGAACATGGTGAAGCCCATGATGATCGGCAACGCGCCGATATGCAGCAACGGGCTTATCGTGGTGGGGTCGAAAGGGATCAGCCCGAACAGATTGAACAAATTGGTGGGGTCTGGCATCGAGAGGTCATGAATCCAGCCAAAGAAGGGCGCCTGGCGCATTTCGATGGTGATGAAGATGACCTTGTACAATGAGAAGAACACCGGAATCTGCACCAGCATCGGCAAGCAGCCGGAGGCGGGGTTGATCTTTTCCGCCTTGTAGAGCGCCATGGTCTCCTGCTGGATCTTGGCGTTGTCATCCTTATACTGCTCGCGCAGGGCTTTAATCTTGGGCTGCACCAGCTTCATCTTGCCCATCGAGCGATAAGAGTAGCTCGCCAGCGGGAAGAACAGCAGCTTGATGCCGACCGTGAACACGATGATCGCCAGGCCGAAATTGCCGAGCAGCGAGTTCAGCCAGTCCAGCGCGAAGAAGATCGGTTTGGTGATGATATAGAGATGCCCGAAATCCACGGCCTTGTAGAAATCGGGGATGCCGAATTCGCTCTGATACGCATCGAGGATCTTCACCACTTTCGCACCGGTGAACAGGTGGCTGGTCAGGCTCGCCGTGGCGCCCGCCGCCACTGTCTGCGGGTCCGCGGTGATGAACGAGGTCTGATACGCGCCGCCGCCGCCATCGCTGACCGTGCCATAGCTCATGGTGCCGGTGAACTTCACCGACTGATCAGGCGCCACGGCGGTCAACCAGTATTTATCGGTGATGCCGATCCAGCCGCCGGGGCTGGTCTCGCTATAGGCGACGCCGCCAGCCGCCTTCTCACCATCAGACTTCAAGGATTTATAGGATTCCTGCTTCAGCGTCTTGTTGAACACACCGAGCGGGCCATCAAACAATATATAAGTCGTGGGTCCGGCTGGCACATAATCGCGCACAACACGCGACCACGGAAACAGTTTTACCGCCGCGCCGGTGTGGTTCACCACCTGCTGGTTCACCGTGAACATGTAATTGTCATCAACCGAGAGGATCAGCTGAAAGGTCAGCCCCTGGCCGTTATCCCAGGAGAGGGTCACCGGCGTCTGCGGCGTGAGCTTACCGGCGCTCGCGGTCCACAGCGTGGAGTCGCCGGGCACTTTCACCCCGCCAACCGGGGTCCAGCCAAACTGCACATAGCTCGGCTTCGGCCCGCCGCGCGGCCCGAGGATCTGCACCAGCGGCGAATTCTTGGCGATCGTCTCGTGATAGTTTTTCAGCACGACATCGTCGAACACCGCGCCGGTCAGCACCACGCTGCCGGAGAGTTTCGGCGCGTCAACCGGCAGGCTTGGCCCAGTGGCCGCGGCCACCGCCGCCGGACTGGCCGCGCTGGCGGGCGCGCCGCTCGCACCCTGCACCTGCGTTGTGCTCTGCGTTGGCACGGGCGCCGGATGCGGCAAATATTTCTGGAACGCGTACTGAAACACCAGCATGATGCCGAGTGACAGGGCGATGGCAACCATCAGGCGCTTCTGGTCCATGGGGCTTTACGAGTCCTTGAGTGGTGGAACCGGGTCGAAGCCGCCCGGATGCCAGGGATGGCAGCGCAAAATCCGGCGCCCGGCCAGCAAACTGCCGCGCCCGGCGCCGTGCGTGCAAATCGCCTCCCGCGCATAAGCGCTGCAGGAGGGGTAAAAACGGCAATTCGCGCCGATCACAGGGCGCAATGTTAATTCATAAACGCGGATCGCACCCGAGAGCATATAGGCCGCCGGGCTCACTTGCGGCCCTCCGCGAGCGCCAATTCAATACCGGCGCATAATTTTTCAAACGGCAAACGCCCCGTTTCCTGCCGGCAGATCAACACCAGTTCAACACCGGAGAGATCACGCCCGGCCAAAGTCAGCCGCGCAGCCTCTTTCAGCCGCCGCCGCGCGCGGTTGCGCGCCACGGCATTGCCGATTTTCTTGGTGGCGGTGTAGCCGGTCCGCAAAGGGGCCTGGCCTCCAGTGGTGCAAAACTGCATCACGAAACCAGGTTTTGCGATTTTCCGCCCGCGCGACGCCATACGCAGAAACTCCGCGCGGCGCTTAAACGTTTCCGGTGGAGACAATGCGGGCATTGTCAGGCCCTTAAAGGCGCGCGGGAGGTGAGGAAATCAGGCAGAAAGTTTAGCGCGGCCTTTGGCACGGCGGTTGGCGATAACCTTGCGGCCGCCAACGGTTGCCATGCGGGCGCGGAAACCATGCCGGCGCTTGCGGACAAGTTTGGAAGGTTGATAGGTCCGTTTCACGTGATTCACTCCGGCGATAGCTAATATAAGCTGATAAAACAGGTTTCGGCCGAACCGTCCCCGGTCCGGCGCAACGAGGCCGGGATATAGGCGGCGCGCGCCGCCCCGTCAATGCAAAGGCGGCGGCGCTTGCTCTGGCCCGCTACAAAGTGCAGCTTGCTCCCATGCATATATCCTCAGCGACTCGGCCGCGCACCGTTCTGGCCCTGCAAGGGGGCGGGGCGCATGGCGCCTTCACCTGGGGCGCGCTGGACCGCCTTTTGGAGGACGGGCTGACCTTTTCCGCCGTCACCGGCGTCTCCTCCGGCGCGATGATCGCCGCCATGGCGGTACAGGGCTATGTCCATAACGGGCCGAAGGGCGCGCGCGCCGCGGTCAGCAAATTATGGCACCGGGTCGCCGAGGCGCATATTTTCGGCCCCGTGAACGCTTCGATGGACTGGCTCTGGGGCTGGGACAAGGGGATGGAACTGGGCAACGAGATGGCCTGGGCCGGCATCACCAGCGCGTTGCGCCTCTTCAACCCCGGCCAGCTTAACCCCTTCGGGCAGAATCCGCTTGGCCCCCTGCTCGCCGAACTGCTGGATCTGGACGCCATCCGCAGCGCCGATGCGCCGCGCCTCTACGTCGCCGCGACCGATGTCGAATCCGGCACCGCGAAGATATTCAACAACGGCGAGATAAGCGTTGACGTGTTGCTGGCCTCGGCCTGCATCCCGATGATGTTTCCCGCCGTGAACATCGGCGGGCGCCACTATTGGGACGGCGGCTACTCCTGCAACCCGGCTCTCGCCCCCGTGCTCTCTCCCCGCCCGGAGCAGCTGGTGCTGATCCGCGCGCAGCCGCGTGTGCGCAAGGGCGTGCCCAACAGCACGGCTGACATTGTCCACCGCCTACATGAAATCGCCTTCCAGGCCCCGCTGGACGCCGAGGTTGCGCTGCTGCCCAAGCAGGTCCGGCTGCTCGATATTTCCGCCGACGCCGCGCTCGCCCGCCATCCGCTGACCTCCAAGATGAACACCGAGAAAAACTTCCTCGACAATCTGTTCATCGCCGGACGGGAGGCAGCCGGAATCGTCCTTTCCGCATGAGGCGCCCCCCGCGCAGAAGCTACATGCGCCATCTCCAGCTCGAGCTGTTCGGGAGCAGCCTCTCGGGCCGTGTGCTCTGGCTAACCGTGGCGATCATTCTCGCTGTCGAGCTGGTGGTGCTCACGCCAAGCCTGGGCAATGAACGCCAGAGCTGGATGTGGCAACGCATAAGCCTGGCGCATATCGCCGCCCTCTCGGCCGGCGCTTCGCAAAATGGCGGTCTCGTGCCACCGGCCTATCAGCAGCTGGCGCAGCGATCAGGCATCGAGTCGATCAAGCTGACCGAGCCGGACGGCACAGTGCTGCAAATCCTCCCCCTCCACCCCACGCCGCCGGCGCGGGTGCTCTATCTGGCTGATGAAACCGTCCTCCGCAGCACCTGGTGCGCCCTCAAGCGTATCGCGGGGCTGGAGAGCGCTCCGGTGGAGGTGATTGCGCCAAGCCCTCTGCAGAACAACATAATGGTCGAGATTCAGGTCAACGGCACCGGTCTGAACCAGGAGTTGCGCAATTACGCCTCGCACCTGGCGGTAATCTCGGCCGTCGTCGCGCTGGTGACCGGGCTGCTGGTGTTCGCCGCTCTCAACCGGCTGCTGGTTCGTCCCTTGCGTATTATGACCGAGAGCATCTCCGGCTTCCGCAACGACCCGGAGCACGCCGGGCAAAGCGCGCTGACCGCGCTGGCCAGCCGGGGCGACGATGAAATCGCCGAGGCCGCGCGGGAGCTGAAAACCATGCTCGAGACAATGCGCGCCGCCCTATGGCGCAACGCCCGTCTCGCCGCCCTGGGCACCTCGGTCACAAAAATAAGCCATGACCTGCGCAACATCCTGAGCTCGGCGCTGCTCGTCTCCGGTCATCTGCAGGACAGCACCGACCCCACGGTCCAGCGCGCCGCGCGCACGCTGGTCCCCGCGGTGGAACGCGCCGCCCAGTTGGTCAGCCACACCGTGGATTTCGCGCGCGAAGGACCGCCCGCGATCACCCGCACGCCCGTCTGCCTGCGCGAGGTGGTGGACGAAGCCACCCAGGTGGTCTGCCCGGACGGCACCGGCATCACCATCGAGAACCTTGTCCCCGCCAGTCTGGTCCTGCCGCTGGACCGCATGCACATCTACCGTGTGCTGCTCAACCTGCTGCGCAACGCGGCCGAGGCAGGCGCCAAGGCCGCGGTGGTTACCGCAGAGACCAAACCCGGCGCCAACAAAATTATCGTAACCGATTACGGCCCCGGGCTGCCCCCGCGCGTGCTGCAAAATCTGTTCAAGCCCTTCTCCGGCTCGGGACGCCAGGGCAGCTCGGGACTCGGCCTTGTCATCGCCCGCGACCTCATGCGCGCCCAGGGCGGCGAGCTGAGTCTGGCGCAAACCGGCCCGTTGGGCACAGTATTTGTCCTCGAACTATCGGGTAGCGATGCCACTGCCCTTGCCATCCCCCTCGCCCCGGCAGGCCATAACCCCACCAATCCGATAGAAATTTTCTAAGTTTCACTTTGCGATAATCCAGCCTGAAGCGCCAAAAGTTTTTGTCCCACACAAGACGAAAAGAAGAATATGCTTATTTTTCGCGCCTCATTGATCTTGGGGAAAAAATCATTTTCTAAGAGTTCATGATTCCCTTGGCCATCGACCCGAAACACCTCCAGCTTGCCGTTGCCGGCAATGGCGCGCTCACCCTGCGCCGGCTGCTGGCGTTGCGCCGCGCGGGGGCCGAAGCCGTCCTCGTGTTCGCCGATGCGCCCACGCCGGCCCTGGCCGCGGCGGCGGGGGCGTTCCTCCGCCCCTGCCTGCCAGATGCCGCCGCCTTGGCCGAATTGCACCTGCTCTGGATCAGCGATCTGCCCGAGCCGCTCGCCGCCGGACTGGCACAGGCCGCGCGCACGGCGCGCGTGCTGGTGAATGTCGAGGATGTCCCCTCCGGCTGCGACTTCCATTCAGTCGCTGAAGTGCGGCGCGGAGACCTGCTCATCACCGTCTCCACCAACGGCGCCGCCCCCGGCCTGGCGCGGGGCGTCCGGCGCGGGCTGGAATCCTGTTTCGGCCCGGAATGGGACGCGCGGGTGGAAGAAATCGCCGCCCTGCGCCACCGCTGGCGCGCAGAAGGGCTGAGCATGCCGGAGATCAGCCAGCGCATCGAGGCCGTGATGGCGGAGCGCTGTTGGCTCTCCTGCCCCACCCCCCGTTAAGTTCACCTTCTTTGTTCTTAGGTATCCGCCATGAC
>NZ_JABEVC010000015.1 GCF_013044125.1 Acidocella sp.
ATATCTTCCCGCGCGGGACACGCGCGCTTTGTTTTCAGTGGCCTGCTTGTCCCTTCCGTCCGCGGCGAGATGCAGCGGACTTCAGGGGCAGGACACTAGAGGGTGATTGCCCGTCCGGCCCCGGGAGGCGGACGGGCGGTGTTTTGCTCAGCTCTTCACCACTTTTGGCGGCAGGGCCAAAGCGATGGAGAGCTCCTTCAGCCGTGGGGCGGCGATGGGCGCGGGGGCGCCCATCATCAGATCCTCGCCCTGCTGGTTGAGCGGGAAGGCGATGACCTCGCGGATGTTGGGCTCATCGGCCAGGAGCATGACGATGCGGTCAATCCCCGGGGCGGAGCCGCCATGCGGCGGGGCGCCGTAGCGGAAGGCATTGAGCATGCCGCCGAAGCGGGCTTCGACTTCTTCTGGTCCGTAACCTGCGATCTCGAAGGCTTTCAGCATGATGTCCGGCCGGTGGTTGCGGATGGCGCCGGAGGAAAGCTCGATGCCGTTGCAGACGATGTCATACTGGAAGGCTTTGATGGTCAGCGGGTCCTGGTTCTGGAGCGCGTCCATCCCGCCCTGGGGCATGGAGAAGGGGTTGTGGGAGAATACGATTTGTTTGGCCTCTTCGTCGTATTCGTACATCGGGAAATCGACGATCCAGCAGAATTTGAATTTTTTGGAATCGATGAGGCTGAGGTCGTGGCCCAGCTTGGTGCGCACGGTGCCTGCGAATTTGGCGGCGTCCAGCTCTTTGCCGGCGGCGAAGAACACGGCGTCACCGGCTTTCAGGCCACAGGCGGCGCGGATTTGTTCGGCCCGCTCAGGCGAGAGGTTTTTGGCAATCGGCCCCTGCGGCCCGGCGTCGGAGAAGGTGATGTAGCCCAAACCGCCCGCCCCTTCGGCGCGTGCCCATTCGTTCAGCTTGTCAAAAAAGGAGCGCGGGTTGGCGCCGGCCCCAGGTGCTGGAATGGCGCGCACGATGCCGCCGCCCTCGATGATTTTGGCGAACAGGCCAAAGGAGGAGCCGCGGAAGGCTTCGGTGACGTCGGAGATGATGATCGGGTTGCGCAGATCGGGCTTGTCGGAGCCGTATTTGAGCAGGGATTCATCGTAGGGGATGCGTTTGACGTCGAGATCGATCTCGCGGCCATTGGCAAATTCAGAGAATACACCAAGCAGGATCGGCTCGATGGTGTTGAACACATCCTCCTGGGTGACGAAGCTCATTTCGAAGTCGAGCTGGTAGAACTCGCCTGGGGAACGGTCAGCGCGGGAGGCCTCGTCGCGGAAGCAGGGGGCGATCTGGAAGTAACGGTCAAACCCGGCGACCATGAGCAGCTGCTTGAACTGCTGCGGCGCCTGGGGCAGCGCGTAGAACTTGCCCGGATGGTTGCGCGAGGGGACCAGGAAGTCGCGCGCGCCCTCAGGGGACGAGGCGGTGAGGATCGGGGTTTGGAACTCGGTGAAATCGGCCTCGATCATGCGGCGGCGGAAGGAAGCGATGACGCCGGCGCGCAGCATGATGTTTTTGTGCACCTGCTCGCGCCGCAGATCGAGAAAGCGGTATTTGAGGCGAAGCTCGTCAGGGTAGCTCTCATGCCCGGCGACCTGGAGGGGCAGGACATCGGCGGTGGATTGCACGAGCAGGTCTTCCACCCGCAGCTCGATCTCCCCGGTGGGGAGTTTCGGGTTGGTGGTGCCTGGTGCGCGTTCCACGACCGTGCCGGTGAGGGTGACCACGGACTCAACGCGCAGCGACTCCGCCGCGGCAAAGGGGGCGGAGCCGGCCGCGAACACGCATTGGGTGAGGCCGAAATGGTCGCGAAGGTCTATGAACAGCAGGCCGCCGTGGTCGCGCTTGGCGTGGACCCAGCCGGAAATCCGGGCGGTTTGGCCGATATTCGCTGACCGCAGGGCGGCGCAGTTGTGGGTGCGGTAGGGATGAGAGTGTTGCATGAGAGGCGAATGAAACCGGGGCCTCTTCCCTGTCAAGCCGGGGGGTGATTAAGGAGAGATTATGAGTGACATCCAAACGGCCTTCATTACCACAACCGACGAGCTGGCCGCCCTGTGCGCGCGGCTGAGCACCGAGGAATTCGTGACCGTGGACACCGAGTTCATGCGCGAGCGAACGTATTATCCCGAGCTTTGCCTGGTGCAGCTGGCGGGAACCCGCGATGTGGCGGTGGTGGACGCACAGGCGAAGGGCATTGACCTTGCCCCGCTGGGCGTGCTGCTCGCCAAGCCCGATGTGGTGAAGGTATTCCACGCCTGCCGCCAGGATGTGGAAATATTTCTGCTGATGTTCGATGCGGTGCCGCTGAACCTGTTTGATACCCAGGTGGCGGCGATGGTGGCGGGGTTTGGCGACCAGGTGGGCTACGACGCGCTGGTGCAGGCGCTCACCGGCGGGCATATCGACAAGGCGCACCGCTTCTCTGACTGGTCTGCACGCCCGTTGACCAAGGCGCAGGTGGATTACGCCGCCGCCGATGTGACGCATTTGCGCACGGTATATGAGCGGCTGATGGCGCGGCTGCGGGTGGATGGGCGGATGGCGTGGGTGGGCCA
>NZ_JABEVC010000142.1 GCF_013044125.1 Acidocella sp.
CCGTCCAGACTTGAGACCCATAACCTGCCTCCACGGTTAAGAATCTCCAAACCTGACAAATCACGTTCGAATCGGGCAAGAGTTTATGACACAGTAAGATTAGCCACCTGTCCAGTTTCCGGGGGCCACCTCAATTACAAATGACGGCTACAAAGCAGCGGTGCGCGAAGGTTTTTCCGGTGGCGCCGCTCCGTTCTAACCCGGGTGTGCCGCTTGCGCAGCGCTTCTGAGTTCCATGCAACAAATAGCTTAAGGTTTTGCAGTCCATGAATTATGTTTTTCCACCTGAGGCCCCTGTCGCCGTCCCAGTCGCGGGCTCTGACAGCCTCTTTCCCGTCCGCCGCGTCTATTGCGTTGGCCGGAATTACGCGGCGCATGCGCGTGAGATGGGGTTTGATCCAGACCGCGAGCCGCCCTTCTTCTTCTGCAAACCAGACAACGCCATCGTCCCCGCCGCCTATGGCGAGGTGCTGGAGCTGGCGTATCCCTCCGAGACCAGCAACTACCATTATGAGGCAGAGCTGGTCGCGGTGATCGGCAAGGGCGGCGCCAATATTGCGCTGGAGCAGGCGCTCGAGCATGTATGGGGCTATGCCGTGGGGCTGGATATGACCCGTCGCGACCTGCAGATGAAGATGCGTGAAATGGGCCGCCCGTGGGAAATCGGCAAAGCGTTCGACCGTTCCGCGCCAATCGGGCCGATCCATCCGGCGAGCCAGATCGGCCATTTCGAGAAAGGCGGCATCTGGCTGACCGTCAATGGCCAGAGCAGGCAGAAAAGCGATATTGCCCACCTGATCTGGTCGGTTGCGGAAACCGTCTCGTATCTCTCGCGTTTCTTTCGCCTGGAGCCCGGCGATGTGATCTTCACCGGCACGCCAGAAGGCGTGGGCGCGGTCAAACAAGGCGACCTGATAAGCGTTGGCGTCGAGAAGCTGGGCGAATTGCACGTCAAGATTGTCTGATCCGGGTACAAGCGAGGAAAAACGCAGTGGATTTCTACAGCTTTTTTAACAGCTCCACGTCATGGCGTGTACGCATTGCGCTGGCGCTGAAGGGCCTGGGGCCGAATTATCACGGCGTGAATATCCGGACCGGCGCGCACCGCGAGGCAGGCTATGTTGCTCAGGTTAACCCCTCCGCGACTGTGCCGGCGATCGTGGAGAATGGCTTCAATCTCGGCCAATCACTGGCGATTATCGATTGGCTGGATATAAAACACCCCGAGCCGCGCTTAATTCCGGCCGCGCTGGAACGGCGCGCGCGGGTGCTGGAATTCTGCTACCTGGCCGCTTGCGATATTCATCCGGTCAACAATCTGCGGATCCTGAAATATCTCCATGAGACGCTGAAAGTTTCTCCTCAGCAGAGGGATGATTGCTACGCGCACTGGACCGCCGAAGGCTTGGCGGCCGCAGAACGGCTGCTTGCCCAAGCGGAGGAGAATTACGGTGGGCCCTGGTGCTTCAGCGCTCAGCCAACCATGGCTGATTGCTGCCTGATCCCCCAACTTTGCAGCGCGCAGCGCATGGGGTGCGATATGACGCCCTTCAAGCGTGCCAACGCCATTTTTGCGCACGCTTCCAGCGTCCCTGCATTCATCAACGCCGAACCCAGGAACCAGCCGGACTAAATTCCACCCGCGCCCGCACCACCGGCTTCGCGCTCGTCGATGGGTTCGGGCATTTGGGCGGCGGCATCGGGATAATGGCGATCGCCCCGCTGATTCCCCATCTCAGTGTGCTTACGGCCTTCCTGCTCATAGGCAGTTTTCTGCTGGTGGCGGCAATCATCGCGCAGTTTGGCGTCAACACCCGCACCAAGCTCCTGGATGATATTTCTCCGTAGGCGATCGCGATATCCGCGGTGCTGAACCGCATTCGGCTTACCAGGCCGCTGCAAAACCCACTCGAGCGCGATCGTTTGAGGCGTGCTCGCCTGAGCGAGCCGAAAGCGTGAATCGCCCTCAGAAAAATAGCCAGAGTCTGAATCGCACTTAAACCAATCAGGCTCTGGCCCAGGCGTCAATCACATGTTGTCCCATCGGCAGATATTCCGCCACCGCCTGCTGGTTATTTTACGACCCGCAGTGACGCTGGCGGCTGGGATGAGGCTTCGCCACGCTCCCTCACATTCAAATAGCGCAAACAGCAGACGCGCAAAAACGACGCGAAGTTACCCGTATCCTCGCGGCATTGCACGAGTTCTTCGTAAAGCGTCGAAATCAACTGATTCGTTGTCACCTTTTCGCTTTCCGCCATCTCCTGGAGCACGTTCCAGAATGCATTTTCCATCCGGATTGTGGTCACAACGCCAAAAATGCGCACCGACCGCGTTCTGGATTCATACAAGATCGGATCCGTGCTGGTGTATATGTTGCACATATGAACAACTCCCCATGAAAATGCCTGGCCACAGAAAAATCATCATACAGGAACCGGGCACGCTCGTTCAACCAGAGAAGCCTGGCTGGCGTGTTGCGCCAACCAGGCGGGTTAAAACTCAGATAGCATTGGCTTTCATCTGCTGCGCGATATAGTCCGCCTGGCGCAGGGCAAGCGTCACGATGGTCAGTGTCGGATTCTCCGAGGCGCCCGTCGTAAACTGGCTGCCATCCGAGATGAACAGGTTGGGGATATCATGGGTCTGCCCATAGTTATTGCAGACGCCATCCTCCGGCTTCTCACTCATGCGGCAAGTGCCGAGGTTATGGGTGGATGGATAGGGCGGCACACGATAGGTCTTGTCAGCGCCTGCCGCCATATACACCGCCTCACCACGCTGATAGGAATATTCGCGCATGGCGATGTCGTTTGGATGATCGTCGAAATTGACATTCGGCACGGCCAAGCCGAACTGATCCTTGACCCCCTGGCTGAGGGTGACCCTGTTTGTTGTTTGCGGCATGTCCTCGCCCACGATCCACATCCCCGCCGTGCGGCTATACGCTTCCATGGCCTCGGCAAACTCCTTACCCCAGGCGCCAGGATTTAAAAACGCGGCGTAGAAGGCAAGGCCCAGAGAGATTGTTTCCATATGGAAACCGCCAACAAAACCGCGTGACGGATCAAACACCTCCTCATCGGCAATAATACCGGCCATTGTCGTGCCTCTGTACATGTCGACATTTTTCTGAAACACGCCATAGACCGAGGCGGTCAGATGGCGCATATAATTGCGCCCCACCTGATCCGATGAATTGGCCAAGCCGGCCGGATATTTCGAGGATTCGGACAGAAGCAACAGACGCGGGGTCTCAATCGAATTGCCCGCCACGGCCACGGCGCGGGCTTTTTGCCGCTGCAATTTGCCGGCCGCGTCGAAATAGAGGACGGCCGTCACCTTGCCATTCTGGTCGTGCTCGATCCGCGCGGCATGGGCTTCAGGTCGCAGTTCCATATGCCCTGTTGCCTGACCCTCGGGGATTTCAACATAGAGCGTCGACCATTTGGCGCCGAAGATGCAGCCCTGGAAACAAAACCCGCGCTGGTAGCAATGGCTGCGGCCATCGCGTGTTTCGCTGTTGATCGCCATGCGGCCAGTGCTGCATTTCTTATAACCGGCCTTGGTCGCCCCCGCATACATAACCTTGAAATTGTTGTTGCCAGGCAGGCCAGGAATGTCATTTGTACGGGTCACGCCCATTTTATCTTCGGCGCGCGCGTAATAGGGATCAAGCTCCTCACGCGTGAGCGGCCAATCCAGCAAATTGGCGCCGGGAAGATTGCCATAGGTGGTGCGGGCCTTGAACTCGTGCGGTTGAATGCGCAGTGAGGCGCCGGCCCAGTGCACCGAGGTGCCGCCAACAGTTTTGCAAATCCAGGCGGGAAGATTTGGGAAATCGTGGGCGATGCGCCAGCTTCCCGATGTGGTGCGCTCATCAAGCCAGGCGAGTTGATGGAAAGACGGCCATTCATCGGGAATGAAACTCGCCCTCTGGTTCAGCTTCCCAGCTTCCAGCACCACGACGCCGATGCCTTTTTTGGCGAGCTCCGAAGCCAGCGTGCCGCCGCCGGCACCAGAGCCGACCACCACGACCACACTGTCATCATCGAGAGAAAAATTTTTCGTATTTCCGTAATTGTCCACTCTGTCCTCCTGATTATTTATATTTTAGGTGCAAGTGTCCGGCGGGATCGGCTCAGCTCGGCGGGATCGGGCCGCTTGCCGTAGGCGGAGGATCTGGCAGCCATGTCAGGTCATTGAAACCCTTATACAGATAGCCGGTATTACCCGCGGGCCCGCCATAGCCGAAATGCGCATAAGCCATTTCATTGCTGTACAGGCTAACCACCGCGGTGCTGCGGACAAGCTTGAAAAAATTCGTCGATTCCATTGAAGCGACGTCAATTTCCTGCAACGCGGCGGAACGCTTCAGCCAGTCTTCACCACCGATCTGATCAAGCTGCGCCACCCCTTGCGCCAGCGTGTTCTTGCTGTCTGCGTCGGCACTTGCCTTGTCATCGAGGTCTTTCACCACCAGCGCATAAACGGCATCCTCAAGGCTCGGATGGGGATAGAGATAGCGCGTGAATCTCAAAATCACACGCCCCTGGTGCGACGATAGCGCTTTCATATCCAGAGCCCAGGCCCGGCCCGGCGCCAGCGCCGCCAAGGTGGAAGACAGTGCCAGCGTGCCTGACAACATGCCCGCACCTTTGAGCAGATTGCGGCGCGATGCCTTCAGACCAGCTAAAGGCACGGCGCTTTCAATGTTCGTTTCTCTTTTCATGTTCGTTTCTCCCCTTTCAATCATCTAACGTTGGCCGTTATTGGTAGTGCCCATGCCGCTCCAAGACCTCGACTTTGTAACCATCCGGGTCTTGAATGAAAAAATAGCGGGCGATCAACGCACCCTTGGCATCATGGAATTCCTTGATTTCACCTGGCGTTAAGCCGAGCGCGCGCAACCGCGCCTGCTCTGCCGCCGTATTGTCAACGCAAAACGCGATATGCCCATAGCCGTCGCCATGCGTATAGGGCTCGGCGCGGCCGCGGTTGAAGGTCAGCTCAAGCTCCTGCCCCGACTCCCGGTCACATAGGTAGACCAGCGAAAAATCCGGAAAATCAAGACGGTATGAAATACTCAGATCGAACGCATCGCTGTAGAATTTTATTGATTTTTCAAGATCATGAACCCTAATCATGCTATGAATAAGTTTTGCCATGCACTACCTCCGGGCTTCAACATAGGCTTCCAAGGAAACGGGTGGTAATAGCGATTTATGGCGCACGATGTTTTTTGCCACGCTGGCGGCTGATCGACGCCGCTCATGTGAGACTCCGGACGTTCACGGGGTTTATGGTACGGAAATTACCGGACACAACTTCGCCCAGTTTTCCAGCACCTCTTTGTGCAGGACGTTCAACATTGCGATACCTAAATCCTTAAAATTCGCGCCGCATTTATTGTGGATGATGCGCATGTGCATCACCCCCCAATCGTTCAATCGGATTGAGGTGGATCGTGCCCCAGGCGGTGGTGCGGGAGGCCGGTAATCCGCCCGGCCAGATACGCCCGCCCATGGCCCATCATTCACCCCCCGAAAAGGCGGCAAATATCAACGCCTCATATCATTAATTTGAATCACTTTATCTTGAGCCTTCCGTATGAACGGACAATGCTCCAGGTCAACCTCGGCCGCCGGAAAAACCTGTAGCCCGCAAACCTAATGCAAGAGCATTCGTAAAAAAATTTATAACACGCCGCGATTGAAATTTTTGCGGTCAAGAAACGTATTTTCGTTCACTTTTTAGTGTTTTTTCCTGGATTTCAGGGCAAAAACCGCAAGTTCACAAAGTATTTATTGCAAGAAGCCTTTTCAACCAGCCGTTTTACGCGATTAGGAGAGCGTCTTCATATCCGCCGCCGTCACAGGAAAGCGCGGGACGCTATCAGATTTTTTTGCAACATGTCTCTGGAACCGCACGATGTCACAAACCGTTACTTTTTCATTCACGGACCCCTCCGGCACAATTGACACCGTGACCGTTACGGAGAGCACCACCGCCACGAAAATCGGCAGGCTCGGCACGGGTTACGCCGTCAACGCCATCTCAGGCTCCCTCGGCGGCGTGGCGATCACCGGCGAGGTCGGCACCGGCGGCAAAGCCCAGTTGGACACCGTGGCAAGTTACGACAACACGATTTTCACCTCGGGCGGTTCCAAGGGCAACGTGGATGGTATCGACAACAAGGGCCTGGAATTCACCGCCGGCGGCGTCGAATACAACCTCTATACATCAAATGGCCAGTTTGAGCTTTACAGTCTCAACTCCACAAATGGCGTCGGCACCCCGCTCACACTCAACTCGGCGTCCACGCTCACCTCGGTTTCCTGCTTCATGGCCGGCACAGCCATCCGCACCCCCTCGGGCAATGCCGCGGTTGAAACCCTGAAAGCCGGCGATCTGGTGACCCTGAGCGACGGCCGCACCGCCCCGGTCGCCTGGCTCGGCCGCCAGACCATCTCCATGGTCTTTGCTGACCCGTTGCGCGTCCTGCCCATCCGCATCCGGGCCAA
>NZ_JABEVC010000143.1 GCF_013044125.1 Acidocella sp.
CCCACCAGCCCGACGGCCGCAAAAAGTTTTCAGGATATCATCCTCACCCTGCATGGCTTCTGGGCCAGGCAGGGCTGCGTGATTCTGCAACCCTATGACATGGAGATGGGGGCGGGGACCTTCCACCCCGCGACCACCCTGCGCGCCCTGGGGCCAAAGCCCTGGCGCGCGGCCTATGTGCAACCCTCGCGGCGGCCATCCGACGGGCGGTACGGGGAGAATCCGAACCGTTTGCAGCATTATTATCAGTATCAGGTGATTGTGAAGCCGAGTCCCGCCGACGCGCAGGAGCTGCTGCTGGCGAGCTACGACGCCATCGGTATCGACCGCGCCAAGCATGACATACGCTTTGTGGAGGATGACTGGGAAAGCCCGACGCTGGGCGCCTGGGGGCTTGGCTGGGAGGTGTGGTGCGACGGCATGGAGGTCGGGCAGTTCACCTATTTCCAGCAGGTTGGCGGCATCGCGGTGGATTTGCCGAGTTTTGAGATGACGTATGGGCTGGAACGCCTCGCGATGTATGCACAGGGGGTTGAGAATGTTTATGACCTCGACTTCAACGGCGCGGGGGTGCGTTACGGCGATGTGTTTCTGCGGGCGGAGAAGGAATATTCGGCGCATAATTTTGAGTTCGCCAATACCGATATGCTGATCCGCCATTTTGCCGATGCTGAAGGAGAATGCGCGGCGCTGGTGGGCCATGGCTTGGCGCTGCCGGCGTATGACCAGTGCATCAAGGCCAGCCATCTGTTCAATCTGCTGGATGCGCGCGGGGTGATCTCGGTGGCGGAACGCGCCTCGTATATCGGCCGGGTGCGGGCGCTGGCGAAGGCCTGCGCCGAGACCTGGGTTGCCGGGGAGACTGCGTGATGCCAAAGTTTTTTCTGGAACTTTTCTCCGAGGAAATCCCGGCGCGGATGCAAAAAGCCGCCGCGCAGGAGTTGCGCAATATTTGCGTGAATATTTTCGGGGAACTCGCGCCCAGCCATATTCGCGGCTTTTATGGTCCCCGCCGGATTGTACTTGCCGCCTCCATTGCCAGCGAAAAGCGCGGCGGGGTGGTGGAAGCCCGTGGCCCGCGCGACAGCGCACCGGAAGCAGCCCTTCAGGGGTTTCTCGGCAAACATGGCGCGAAGCGTGAAGATGTGGTGGCCGAGGGGGGGTATTTTGTGCTTCGGCGCATGATGCCCGCCGTGGGCGCCGCGCAGCTGCTGCGGGAGGCTTTACCCGGAGAGCTGGCCAAATTCTCCTGGCCCAAATCCATGCGCTGGGGCCAGGGGGGAGCCTTCACCTGGGTGCGCCCGCTGCGCCGGATTGTCTGCCTGCTTGATGGCGAGGTGATCCCCATCACCCTCGGCCCCGTGACCGCGAGCAACGAGACCGAAGGCCACCGCATCCACGGCCCCGGCCCCATCGCCGTGTCTTCCTTTGAAGTCTGGGAAGAAAAGCTGCGTGAACACAAGGTCATCGTTGACCAGGACGAGCGCCGCAAAGCCATCGCCGACGGCCTGGCCGCCAAGGCGGCCGAGCTTGGCCTCACCGTGGCGCCTGACGAAAACCTGCTCGATGAGGTCAACGGGCTGGTGGAATGGCCGGTGCCGCTGATCGGCCGGATTGACGCGCAGTTCATGGATTTGCCGCCGGAAGTGCGCGAACTCTCCATGAAGGTGAACCAGAAATATTTCGCCCTGCGTGATGCGGCGGGCAACCCGGCGCCGTATTTCGCCTTTGTTGCCAATCTGGAGGCAACGGATGGCGGTGTGGCGATTGTTTCAGGCAATGAGCGGGTGCTGCGGGCGCGGCTGGCCGATGCGCGGCATTTCTGGGATCTGGACCTGAAGACGCCGCTGAATGAGCTGCTGCCCAAGCTGGAGAAGATCACTTTTCACGCCAAAATCGGCACGCAGCGGCAGCGCGCGGAGCGGATTGGCGCGCTGGCGGCCAGGATAGCGGGTGAGCTGGGGGGGGATGCGGAGCAGGCGCGGTGGGCCGGGCTGTTGTGCAAGGCGGATCTCGTCACCGATATGGTCGGCGAGTTTCCTGAGTTGCAGGGCGTCATGGGCGGTTATTATGCCGAAAGGGCGCCCAAGGGCTGGGACGGCGCGATTGTTGGTCCGGCGATAAAGACCCACTACCAGCCGAAAGGGCCGTCGGACGCGGTGCCCACCGGCACCGTCGCCATTGCCGTCGCCTTGGCGGACAAGCTGGATACGCTGACCAGGTTTTTTGAGATCAACGAGAAGCCCACCGGCTCGGGCGACCCCTATGCGCTGCGCCGCTGTGCGCTGGGCGTGATCCGGATTATTCTGGAGAACGGGCTGCGCCTGCCGCTGAAGCCGCTGCTGGGCGGGGATGAGAGCCTGTTTGACTTCGTCATCGAACGCCTGCGGGTGAAATTACGAGGCGAGGGCAAGCGGTTCGACGTGCTGGATGCGGTGCTGGCGGCGGGGGCAGATGATGACCTCGTGCGGGTGATGAAGCGGGTTGAGGCGCTGGGCGGGTTGCTGGACACCGAGGACGGCCGGAACCTGCATGCGGCGTACAAGCGGGCGGCGAATATTCTGCGCATTGAGGATGCCAAGGATGGCCCGCATACGGCCGAGCTGGTGCTGGGGGCTTTGCCGCTGCCGGAGGAGGAACAACTGCGCGATGCCCTGCCATATATTGAGGCGGAGACATTAAGTGCGTTCCGCCAGGAGAATTTCGGGCTTGCGGTGGCGGGGCTGGCCAGCCTGCGCACCACCATCGATGCGTTTTTTGACAAAGTGACAGTGAACGACCCGGCGCCGGAATTACGCCGCAATCGCTTGCGATTGCTCGCGCGGTTCCGGGATACCGTTAACATTATTGCTGATTTTTCCAGAATTGAAGGTTGAGGGAGTAAAATTATGACCAAATGGGTTTATAACTTTGGCGCCGGCGTGAACGACGGCAATGCCTCACTCCGGAACCTGCTGGGCGGCAAGGGCGCGAACCTGGCGGAGATGGCGAGCATCGATCTGCCCGTTCCTCCTGGTTTCACCATCACCACCGAGGTGTGCACCGCCTATTACGAGAACAATGAAACCTATCCGGCGGATTTGAAACCGCAGGTGGACGCGGCGCTGGCGCGAATCGAGGCTGCCGTTGGCCGCAAGTTCGGCGACAAGGAGAAGCCGCTGCTGGTTTCGGTGCGCTCGGGCGCGCGCGTTTCGATGCCGGGGATGATGGATACCGTGCTCAACCTGGGCCTGAACGATGTGACCGTGCAGGGCTTGGCCACCGGCTCGGGCGACCCGCGCTTTGCCTGGGATTCGTACCGCCGGTTTATCCAGATGTACGGCTCGGTGGTGCTGGGTGTGGATCATCACCGGTTCGAGGAGATCATTGAGCAGGCGAAGCTGGATGCCGATGTGATCGAGGATACCGCGCTGACGCCAGAGCATTGGCAGCAGGTGGTGGAAGGCTACAAGGCGATGGTTGCCGAGGAGATCGGCCGGCCCTTCCCGCAGGACCCGCAGGACCAGCTCTGGGGCGCGATTTCGGCCGTTTTCGGCTCGTGGATGAACCCGCGCGCCAATGTGTACCGCCGTTTGCATGATATTCCGGCGAGCTGGGGCACGGCGGTGAACGTGCAGGCGATGGTGTTCGGCAATATGGGCGAGGATTGCGCCACCGGCGTGTGCTTCACGCGTGACCCCTCAACCGGGCTGAACGAATTTTACGGCGAGTATTTGGTGAACGCGCAGGGCGAGGATGTGGTGGCGGGTATCCGCACGCCGCGGCCGCTCTCCCAGGTCTATGCCAAGCCGGGCGAGGTGAGCATGGAGGTGGCGCTGCCGGAAGCCTATGCCGAGCTGAACAAGGTCCGCGATGTGCTGGAGAAGCACTACAAGGATATGCAGGATATCGAGTTCACCGTGCAGCAGAACAAGCTCTATATGTTGCAGACCCGCGCGGGCAAGCGCTCGGCCGCCGCCTCGTTGCGCATTGCGGTGGAGATGGCTGAGAGCGGGCTGATTGACCGCAATACCGCGATCATGCGCGTGAATCCGGCCTCGCTGGACCAGCTGCTGCACCCCACGCTGGATCCCAAGGCGACGCCGAAACTCTTCGCCAGGGGCCTGCCGGCCTCGCCGGGGGCGGCTTGCGGCGCGGTGGTGTTCTCGGCCGATGAGGCGGAGATGCGCGCGCAGAAGGGCGAGTCGGTGATTCTGGTGCGCATCGAGACCAGCCCGGAAGATATTCATGGCATGCACGCGGCACGCGGCATTTTGACCACGCGCGGCGGCATGACCAGCCACGCGGCGGTGGTGGCGCGCGGCATGGGGCGGCCCTGCGTTGCCGGGGCTGGCAGTATTTCGGTTGATTATGGCGCGCAGACGCTCTCGGCTGCTGGTGTCGTGATCCGCGCGGGGGAAATCCTGACCATCGATGGCGCCACCGGCGAGGTTTTCGCCGGTACGGTGAAAATGATCGAGCCGCAGCTCTCCGGTGAGTTCGGTACGCTGATGGGGTGGGCCGATGAGGTGCGCCGCCTGAAGGTGCGCACCAATGCGGAGACCCCGCTGGATGCCGATACCGCGCGCAAGTTCGGCGCCGAGGGGATCGGCCTGTGCCGCACCGAGCACATGTTCTTCGACCCGTCGCGGATTTCCGCCGTGCGCCAGATGATCATGGCCAAGGATGAGACCGGGCGCCGCGCCGCGCTGGCCAAGCTGCTGCCGTTCCAGCGGAATGACTTTGTGGCGCTGTTCAAGATCATGGAAGGGCTGCCGGTGACTATCCGTCTGCTCGACCCGCCGCTGCATGAATTTCTGCCGCATGGCGAAGCGGAGCTTGCCGAGGTGGCTGAGGCCCTGGGTATGGATGCCGCCGAGATGAAGACGCGCGCCGAGGAGCTCTCGGAGACCAACCCGATGCTCGGCCATCGCGGCTGCCGGCTTGGGGTGTCGTATCCGGAGATTTACGAGATGCAGGCCCGCGCGATTTTCGAGGCGGCGATCGAGGTTGCCAAGACCGCCAAGGCGCCGGTGCCCGAGATCATGATCCCGCTGGTGGGCGTGAAGCGCGAGCTGGATATCACCCGCGCGCAGATCGAGAAGGTGGCGAAAGAGGTGTTTGCCGAGACCGGCAAGAGCGTTGAATACTCGATCGGCACCATGATCGAGCTGCCGCGCGCGGCCCTGACCGCCGATTCCATCGCTGAGGCGGCGGATTTCTTCTCGTTTGGCACCAACGATCTGACGCAGACGGTGTTCGGCCTCTCGCGCGATGATGCGGGCAAGTTCCTGCCGCATTATGTGGAGCAGGGCATTCTGCCGAAAGATCCGTTCGTCTCTATCGACGTTGATGGCGTGGGCGCGCTGGTGCGTATTGCCGCCGAGAAGGGCCGCAAGACCAAGCCCGGCATCAAGCTTGGCATCTGCGGCGAGCATGGCGGCGACCCGGCTTCCATCGCGTTCTGTGAATCTGTTGGACTGGATTATGTTTCCTGCTCGCCCTACCGCGTGCCGGTGGCCCGCCTGGCGGCGGCGCAGGCGGCGATTGAGCGCACGGAAACGCATTTCCGGGATAAGTGAGCGCCAAGCTGTCCAGGGGAGGTCATCCCCTGGATGGCGGCGGGGTTATGCGAATTTTAGGATCAAAAACCCGCCGACGATGCCGAGCGCGACCAGGCCGGTGACGAAGCCGAGGCGTTTTTCAATGAATGCCTGTGCGGGTTCGCCGAATTTGCGGAGCAGCGCGGCCTCGAGCAGGAAGCGCGCGCCGCGGGTAGCCAGGCTGGCGAACATGAACAGCGGGAAGCTGAAGGCGGCGGCGCCGGCGGCGATGGTGACGATTTTATAAGGGATGGGGGTGAGGCCTTTGATGAGGATCACCCACAGTCCGTATTGCGCGAATTTCTGCTGGAAGGCGGTGAAGGCCGCCTCGTAATGGTAGAAATGGATGATCGGCTGCGCCAGCTTGGCGAGCAGGAAGAAGCCGATGGTGTAGCCAAGCGCGCCGCCGAGGACGCTGCCCAGCGTGGCGATGAGCGCGAACCAGAACGCCTTGCGCGGCTGGGCCAGGGCGAGGGGGATCAGCAGGGCGTCGGGCGGGATGGGGAAGAAGCTGGCCTCGGCGAAGGCGATGGCGAACAGCCAGAAGGGAGCGGCGGGGCGTTCAGCCAGGGCGATCACATGGTCATAGGTTTTACGGAGCATGGGGCCTGCTCTGCCACAAGGCGTGGGGGCGGGCAAATGACAACTTGGTTGGTTATACCGGTAGTGTCACCCTTGCGCGCAGGCCGCCGCCGGGCAGGTTTTGAAGTGTGATGTCGCCGCCGTGAGCGTGGAAAATGTTGCGCGCGATGGACAGGCCGAGGCCCGAGCCGCCGGTTTCGCGGTTGCGGCTGGTCTCCAGCCGGCGAAAGGGTTCGAAGACGGCTTCCATGGCCTCGGGCGCGATGCCGGGGCCGTTGTCTTCGATGTCGGCCTGGATGAAGTCCCGGGGCAGGCGGCGCAGGGTGATGCGCGCGCCGCCGCCATATTTGAGTGCGTTGCCGGTGAGGTTGGTGAAGGCGCGCTTCAGCCCCAGGGGGCGGGCGTGGATGGTGAGATGGTCGGGGCCGTTGTAGCTCAGGGAGTCGGCCTGCTCTGGGTTGCCGTCGGCGGCTTCGTCGAGAATGGTGCGCAGCAGGATCGCAAGGTCCAGCCGGGTTAAGGGTTCGGTGGTGGTGATGTCGCGGCCGAAGGCCAGGGTGGCGGCGACCATGGCCTCCATCTCGTCGAGGTCAGCCAGCATTTTCTGGCGCTGTTCGTCGTCCTCCATGTATTCGGCGCGCAGTTTCAGCCGGGTGATGGGGGTGCGCAGGTCATGCCCGATGGCGGAGAGCAGAAAGGTGCGGTCCTCGACGAAGCGGCGGATGCGCGCGGCCATGGTGTTGAAGGCGATGGCGGCGGTGACGATTTCCGAGGGGCCGCTCTCGGGCAGGGCAGGGGCGTTCACGACATCGCGCCCCAGGCGCTCGGCGGCTTCGGCCAGGGTGCGCACGGGGATGAGGAGCTTGCGCACGGCCCAGAAGATCATCGCGGCGCCCAGGGCTGTCATGACGATGAAGGCGGAGGCGAAGCTCGGGGAGCGCCAGGGTTTTGCGGGGTTGAGGCGCGAGGTGATGGTGAGCCAGGCGTTGGGCTGGG
>NZ_JABEVC010000144.1 GCF_013044125.1 Acidocella sp.
GCCCTCGCCACCCACAGCGGCAAATTCCATTGCGACGAGGTTTTCGCCTATGCCGTGCTGCGCCTGGCGCTGGATCTGCGCCAGCCCGGCGTTGACCATACGCTGCTGCGCACGCGCAACCCCGAGCTGATCAACCAGGCCGATATCGTCTGGGATGTCGGCAGCGTGTTCGCCCCGGCGCAGAACCGCTTCGACCATCACCAGCGCGGCGCGCCGCTGCGCGCTGATGGCACGCCCTTCTCCTCCGCCGGGCTGGTCTGGCAGGTCTATGGGGAACGTGCGGCCGCCGCGCTGCTCCGCCCCGCGGGCGCCACCGGCTTTGCCGCCGCCATCGCCGCCGAGCTCGATGCCGGTCTCGTCCTGCGGATCGACGAAATCGACAACGGCGTCTCCGCCAGCGGCCCCCTGGCGCGTGACTCTCTCGGGCTCGCCTCACTCATCGGCGAATTCAACCCGCCATGGGACAGCCCAGCCGCCAACGGGCCAGCCGCCGGCGACGAAGCCTTCCTCGAAGCCACCGCCTTCCTCACAGCCACGCTCGCGCGCCGCGTTGAGTCCCTGCGCGCCCGCCATGCCGCCGAGACCGCCGTGCTGGCCGCGCATCAGCGCAGCGAAGACCCCCGCCTGCTGATCCTGGAAGCCGGCATGCCCTGGAAAAGCGCCGTCTTCACGCACGGCCTGCCGGTGCTCTTCGCCGTCTCCCCCGCCTCCAACGGCAACTGGATGCTCGATACCGTCCCTCCCGAACCGGGTTCGTTCGACCAGCGCCTCCCCCTGCCTGAAGCCTGGGCCGGACTCCAGACCGAGGATCTGGCGCGCGAATCCGGCGTCGCGGACGCGGTATTCGTGCATACGCGCCGCTTCGTCGGCGCCGCGAGATCGCGGGCCGGCGCGGTGGAGCTGGCGCGCAAGGCCCTTGCCGCCCCGTAAGGCCCCTCAAATCACCCAAATCAATAATTGAACTGGTAGGTCAGCCCCACGCTGCTGCTGTTGCCGGTGCGGCTGGTGCCGGTTGAGCTTTGCAGCTTCAGCCCCTTGGTGAGGTTGATCTCCACTGTCGCCTGCGTGCCCTGGCCATTGGTCGCCTGCGCCGCACCGAGATAAACCCCCGGCGCCACATAGCGGCCCGCCTCCACCGATGGAGGGCCGCTCGCGTTGCTGCTCAGCGAAAGCTGACTAAGCCCCAGCGCGCCGCGCACAGAATCGAGCGGATTGGGCAACCCCCCGCCCACGCCCGAAAGCTGCGCCAGCGCCGCCGCCAATGAGGCCGTCTGGAACGGCGAGAGGCTCGTGGTGCTCTGCCCGAACAGCAGTTGCGCCAGAATTTCATCCGAGGGCAACGGCGGCACGCTGCTCAGCGTCATCACCGGCTTGGCCGCCGTCCCCCCCACGATCAACGTGGCCGTGCTGTTGCCGCTGCCCGTGCTCGTGGCTTCCAGGTCGAGTGCCGGCATGAACCCGGCGCCGTTGAAGCTCACGCTGCCCTTGGTGAAATTCAGGGTTTTCCCGGTCAACGAGACATAACCGCGAATCAGCTCAAACCCGCCCTCCGGATTGGGCGCCGCCAGCGTGCCGGTGATATGCACCCCCCCGCCCAGCTCCGCGAAAACACCCGCGCCCCGCACAAAAATCTGGTTGCGCCCGCTCACCCGCAGGTCAAGCGCGACATCCGGCGGCGGCGGCGGCGCGGGCGGCGGCGGCGACCCCTCGTTGACAATCGGCAAATCAGCGACACGCGGCGGCAACGGCTGCGACAGATTGATCTCCGCTTTTTTGATATCCACATTCCCCGCCAGCAGCAGGCGCCCCCGCAGCGCCCCGGTCAGGGTCAACGCGGCATCCACGCTGCCGCTCAGATTGTCCGAGGCGATCGGGCTGGCGTTAGCCGCATCCAGGGTCAAATCGAGCGGCAGGCCCGCACCGCCCAGGTCAACCATGCCCTGGCCGGTGATCCGCCCCGCCCCGGCGGTGGCCTGAAAACCTTGCAGCGTCAGCATCTGCCCTGCCGCCTGCACGCGCGCCGTCATATGTGTCAGGTTCAGACCCGTGCTGATATCCTGAACACTGCCATCCGCCAGCGTGGCGCTCCCGGTGGCCAGCGGCGCGTCCGGCGTGCCCGTCAGCGTCATATCCGCCGCCACCATCCCACGCGCCATGGCGTCGCGCGCCGCCAGCACCGGGTCCAACAACCGCAAATCCCCCCGCCCGGCCACATGCAAATTCATCGCACCCGCCGCGTTGAACGGCACCACCCCCTCGGCCGCAAGCTCAACCTGCGCCCCGGCGCTCAACACCGCCTTCACGCGCGCGGTCCGGTCCATCACCGTGGCGCTGGCGCTTAAATCCACCGGCGGCAGCGCAGCGCCCGGGCCCGCCTGCAGCTTGATATCCCGCGCGCTGAAGCTGACCTGCCCCACCGGCGCCGCCAGCCTGCCGCTCAACGCCGCGCGGCCTGCCAGCGTGCCAGTGGCTTTCAACCCCGGCATGAACAACCCGGCCAGGCGGGCGGGCAGGTTCTGCACACTCACTTTCGCATCCAGCCGGGGCGTAAGCATACCATCCAGCTCAACCCGCCCGCCGTTTACCCCGAGCGCCAAATGGCGCGCCACAACCCCGGACCGCGCCACAATCACCGCCGGACCGCGCAGCCGGGCATCCACCTGCCGCCAAGAGGCGGTGAGCGCCGCCAGCGTCGCGGTGCGCGTCTCCAGATCAACCACACCAGCCAGCGCCATCCGCGCCGGTGCCGGACCCAGCGCGCGCGTGCTGGCCTGCGCCCGTACGGCAAGCGCGGCGGCGGGGCCCGCGGCGGTGAGCACAGCATCCACAGCGCCAAAATTCCGCGCCGCCACCAGGTTTTGCGCGTCGAGTTTCAGCCTGAGGATCTTGCCCGCCGAATATGAGAAATCCGCCGCCACCCGGCCGCCGAGCGGCAGCGGCGCGAAGCGCGCAAAATCATCCAACCGCCCGATGCTGAGCTGCGCGGTGCCGGTGGGCAGCGCCGCGCCGGGGGCCAGGGCAAGATCCGCCCGCGCATCCAGCGACCGCCAAACCGCCTTCCTGACGCTGAAAACCACCCCCCCCTTCGCATCGCGCGCAAAAGCGGCGTCGAGCGTCAGCGGCGCGTTTTCCAGCGCGCCGGAGGCGGTGAGCGTACCCTCCGGCATCCGCGGCAGATGCCGCGCCTCAAACACGAGGCTGAACGGCCCGGAGGGAATGGCCTTCTCGGCGGCATTGCCGGTCAACACCGCCCGCGCGGTAAAATCGCCGGGCGCGCCGGTGATGCTGCCCGTGCCCCCGGCACTGCCGGAAATCCCGGGGAAAAACGCGCCCAGCCGGGGCAAGGCGAGCTGCATCTGTAAATTCACCGCCGCCGGGGCCATGCGGCCGCTGGCCGAGAGCTGGAATGCCGCGCCAGAAGCATCGAACCGCGCGATTTCCAACACCCGGCCGCGCAAATCCGCATCGAGTGAAAATTGCCCGGCGGGGCCGGTGAGTCTCGCAAGCCCATAGGGTCCGGCGGTGAGCACGGTGGCGCCGGAGAGTGCCAGATGAACGCCGCCATCCCGCGCCGCCGCCACCAGATGAACAGTGGCGCTTCCCGCCACAACCTGCCCGGCCAGCGCGCCCACGGGCGCCAGCGCCGGGAGATCAAACACCACATCCGCACGCGGGCTTCGCGGATTAAGCCCCAGCGTGCCGGTCCCGCTCAGCCGCGCCGCCCCCAATGCGGCATCAAAACGCAATGCCGCGCCGCCGCGCGGCCCGGCCAGCGTGGCATCCAGCCGCAGCGGCCCCTGCGCGCGCAGCCCCGCCAGCCGCGCGAGCAGGCCTCCACCCGGCTCAACCGCCCGCAAACTGGCAAATACAGTTTGCGGGTCCATCCGGGCATCCAGCGTGTAATCCGCCCCGCCTTGCCCCGCCGTAGCCTTCAGCGCCACGCCGCCGCGCGCAAACCCGTGCAAATGCGCCGCACCGGCAAGGTTGAGCGTGGTTGGCGCCCCCGCCAGCGCAGCGCCGAGGTTGAGTTCCGGCACGCTCAGCCGGGCCACATCCACGCGCCATGCGGAAAGCCTGCCCGCCAAACCGCCACCGCCACTGCTTTTTCCGGCCACGGGCAGGCGGGCCATATCCACCACCGCCGCGCTCAGCGAGGTCACGGCAATGCGCCCGCGCAGCAGCGCGGCTGGTTGCCAGCGCAGCTCCAGGTCCCGGCCCTTCAGCCACACACCGCCCGTA
>NZ_JABEVC010000145.1 GCF_013044125.1 Acidocella sp.
GCACTGTAGAGGGGGGCATGAGCGTTTTAAGTCTAGAGAATCTGTCCTACAGCATCGCCGGGCGCACCCTGCTGGATCGCGCGACCCTCATGGTCGACCCCGGCCGCCGCATCGGCCTCATCGGCCGCAACGGTGCTGGCAAATCCACCCTGCTGAAGCTGATCGCGGGTGAGCTCCACCCCGACGGCGGCAACATTCGCTTTGGCCAGCGCGTACGCCTCGGCTATGTCGCCCAGGAAGCCCCCAGCGGCGATGTAACCCCCCTGGAAGTGGTGCTCAAGGCTGATACCGAGCGCACCGCGCTGCTGGACGAGGCCGCCCACCACGAGGTCGATCCCCACCGCATCGCCGAAATTCATGACCGTTTGCTCACCATCGAGGCCGACGCCGCCCCCGCCCGCGCCGCCGCCATCCTCTCCGGCCTCGGCTTCTCCACCGAATGGCAAAGCCGCCCCATGAGCAGCTTCTCCGGCGGCTGGCGCATGCGCGTCGCCCTGGCCGCGGTGCTGTTCTCCAACCCAGACCTGTTGCTCCTCGACGAGCCGACCAACCATCTGGATCTGGAAGCCACCCTTTGGCTGGAGCAATACCTCGCCAAATTCCCCGGCGCGGTGCTCCTCGTCAGCCACGACCGCCAGTTGCTGGACCGCGCGGTGGAAGCCATCGCCCATCTGGACGGCGGCAAGCTCACCGTAACCCCCGGCGGCTTTGCTGAATTTGTGCGCATCAAGACCGAAAAAGCCCTGCAACTCGGCCGCGCGGCCGAAAAAGCCGCCGAACAGCGCGCCCATATGCAGAAATTCGTCGACCGTTTCCGTGCCTCCGCCACCAAGGCCCGGCAGGCGCAGAGCCGCATCAAGGCGCTGGAGCGCATGCCGCAAATTGAATCAGTGGTGGAAGATCGCGTCACCCGCTTCTCCTTCCCCGAACCCAACAAGCTGGCGCCGCCGATGCTCAGCCTCGACAATGTGGACATCGGCTACGACACCAAGCCGGTACTCACAGGCGTCTCCCTGCGCATTGACATGGAAGACCGCATCGCCCTGCTCGGCACCAACGGCAACGGCAAATCCACCCTGGCCAAGCTCCTGGCCGGGCGGCTGGAGCCCCTGCGCGGCCGCCAGTTCCGTACCGGCAACCTGCGCGTCGGCTATTTTGCCCAGCACCAGGAGGAAGACCTGGTAATGACCGAGACCCCCTATGAGCATCTCTCGCGCGCCTTGCCCAAGGCCACGCCGCCGCAGGTGCGCGCCCAGGCTGCCCGCTTCGGGCTCGATGCCGACCGCGTGAACACCAAGGTCGGCGCCATGTCCGGCGGTGAGAAGGCCCGCCTGCTTCTGGCGCTCGCCACCCGCGATGCCCCGCATCTGCTCATCCTCGATGAGCCCACCAACCATCTCGACATTGACGCCCGCGACGCCCTGGTGCGGGCCCTGGCTGATTTCGAGGGCGCGGTGGTGCTGATCTCGCATGACCCCTACCTCGTGGACCTCGTGGCAGACCGCCTGCTGCTGGTGGCCAACGGCAAAGTCACGGCGCTGGAAGGCGACCTCGCCGCGTATGCCGCCAGCGTCACCGAGGGCAGCGCCAGCAGCGGCGGCGGCTCGCGTGACAATTCACGCAAGAACGTCCGCGCCGAGGGCAAGAAGGAACGCGCCGAGGCCCGCGGCAAAACCGCGCCGCTGCGCCAGGCGGTCAAGGAAGCCGAACTGCGCCTTGCCAAGCTCACCGCGGAGAAGGACCTGCTGGAAAAAAAACTGGCTGACCCCGGGATGTACGCCGCCGGCAAGGCCAAGGATCTCGCCTACATCAACCAGCGCATCGCCGCCATCAAGCGCGAGACGGACACGGCCGAACAAGCCTGGCTGGAAGCCTCCGCCGCGCTGGAAGCGGCAATTTAGCAGGCTGCTGACACTCAGAAACGCCCCGCCCACGCCAGCGCCTCGGCGTGCACGCGGTTAAATGCATCCATATCCGAAAACCCCAGCCGCGCCATCAACGCCGGTGTCGTTTCATGTCCACAATTTTCGCTCGCCTCTATCAACCGCAGCATCATCCCCAACTGTCCCTCACGCGCCAGCAAGGCCCGTTGTATCGCGGCATCCAGGTTCAGCGAGGCCAAAATCTCCCCAAGCGGCTGCTGAAATAGCGCGTCCACCAAGCTCAACATCCCGGTCATGAAGGCCTGGTTGCGCAGCGCACCACAGCCGGTCAGGTCCGCCAGCCCCTCCATCATCCGGCCGCGTATCGCCGCTGTCTGCAACAGCGGATTCACCGCAACAGCAGCATCGTTCTGCCGCGAGAACATCATGATCTGCACCATCCGGTTCAGCTGAATCCGGCCCAGCCTGGCAATCGCCCCGCGCACGCTGGAAATATTACGAGAGAGATTGAACGCCGCCGAATTGGCGATCTTCAAAAGATGCACCATCAGATCAGGCGCCTGCTTCAACGCCTGTTCAATCTCCTCGATCTCGGCATCCTTCGCGATCAACCCAAGCAGGTTCAACAGCGCCAGCGCCGAAGGCTGCACTGTCCGGCCTGTCAGCATCACCGGACGGGCGAAGAAAAATCCCTGGAACAAATCAAAATCCAAACCGTGGCAGAACTCGTGTTGCTCGGTGGTGTCAATCTTTTCCGCCAGCAAGGTAAGCTCAAAAGGCTTAAGCATCCCCACTAAAGCGGCAATCCGCTCCGGCGGCATCCCCAGCACATCAAGCTTCACCACATCAATCAACGGCAACAAATTCCGATGCGCCGCGGTCAGCTCGGTCACATCGTCCAAAGCCAGCGCATAACCAAGGTTCTTCAACTCCGCGCAGCGCGCGGCCACGCGCGGGGTCAAGGGTACGGTCTCCAGAATTTCCAGCACCACCTTGTCGCGCGGCAACAGTTCTATGCTCTCGCTCACCAGCAGTTCTTCCGACAGATTGATAAATCCGCGCTTACCGCCAAGCGCGGCATCAATACCAAGTCCCGCGAACAAATACTGAATCACCGCCGCGCTGGCCGCCACATCATCGCTGATCACCGCGGTATTGGCCGCCGAGGAGCGGAACAAAAACTCATAAGCGACCAATTCATTATCTCTTCCGACGATCGGTTGCCGCCCCAGAAAAAATTGATCACCGATCATGTCCAGCTATCTTCTCATACAAACGTTTTTTATCATGCGCTGCCCATCTACTTCATTGCGCCGCTTCACGGCCAAACCGCCGGCGCATGGGGATAGATCACTCCACTCCTTAGAACGTAATCCTTAATCCAGCATAAATGTAACAAACATATCCAGGGCACGGCCCCTCACCCCAGCGGATTAGTCCCCATCGCCGCCAGCCCCGCCCAGGCGGTGGTGCTCAACGCCGGACGGCGGAAATAATCGAACGCCTGTTCCGGCACGCCCTTTTGCAGGCTCGGGCCAGTGGTCAGCCCGGTGGAAAGCTCCGGGGCGACGGTGGCATACACATACCCCTGCGGCGAAACATTGCGTGCCAGCGTCGCAAAAAATGCCGCCGCCCGCACATCGCCCATCCGCCGCAACGCCAGCGCAGCAAACGCCGTGCCTTCCAGCCAGATGCTGGCGCTGGCATCGGAAAACCCGATCCCCTCGCCACGCCGCAACGCCTTGATCGCGGTCAACGCGGACTCCGCCGGGGCCAAGCCCGCCAGATACGGCCAGATCCCCGCATCAGCCGCACATAGATGATTAACCGCACCATCCGGCGCCGTCCCGGCATCAAAACGGTCCACCTTCGCATCCCACATCGAGGTTACGAATTTTTTCGCCTGCGCGGCATCCTCGGCGCGGCCAAGCCTGCGAAAGGCCACATATAAATCCGTATTCTGCTCGGTGCTCTGCCAGGTCAGCTTCAGCGGGTCCGGTTCAAAACCATAAAACCCGCCGTAATAGCCGGCACCGGCGCGCAGCCGGTCATCGAGAAAATTCCCCGCCGCATCGGCCGGCGCGCGCATCCCCAGCGCCGCCCACAGCAGCATCGCCCAGGCGATCGGCCCGCTCTGGCTGCCTGCCTGATACGGATCTTCCGCCCAGCGTCCGGCCTTGGCGTCCCACCAGCCGGGCAGCTTGGCCGGCGCTGCCACGGCCCCGGCCATATAGGCATTGCGCAACCGGCCATCCTTATAAAACCGGTCGTGCGCCTGGACGATCTCCAGCGCCGCGCCAATGCGCCGCGCCTCGGCCTCATGCCCCGCCGTCAGCAGCAACAACCCGGCCAGGGCATTGTCATACACATAGGCGGCGTTCGCCTGCGTCCGGTCAAAATCCGCGGCCGCCGGCCCGGTTTCCACCAGATAGCTGTTGAGCAGCACCGGCCCATCGGGCAGCGCCGCCATCTGCCCGCAGATGGCAGCCACGCACCCAGCGGCAAAATCCGCGGCGGGGACACCGCCAAAAGCAAAGGCCGGCATGAGCATCCCCATACCGGCCATCCCGAAAAACCCGCGGCGCTGCAAAGTCAGCCCAGCAGTTCGGAGAGCAGCTCCGCCGTGCGGCCATTGGCGATCACCGCGGCACGCGTATCAAAATGCACACCGCCAACCCGCGCGAAGGCATGCTGCACACCGGGATAGACGAACGCATCAATCCACTCGCTCTCCTCGGCGCCGTCCAGAATGGTTTCCACCGCCTCGGGGGACACATATTCATCCTTCTCGGCGATATGCAGCATCAGCGGCGCCTCGATCTTATCAAACTCAGACACCAGGTTATCAATGCCCACGCCATAGTATGATACATTCACATCCGCGTCCGAGCGGGTGGCCATCATCACCGCCAAACGCCCGCCAAGGCAGAAGCCCAGCGTCCCGGCGATCCCGTTGGCGCCCGGCAGCTTGCGCGCCGCCGCCAGCGTCACCTTCAAATCCTCAACGCCCTTGTCCTGGTCAAACCCGTTCATCAGCGCGAACGCCTTCTGCCATTCGGCATCGCTCTTGTCGGAGATGCTCACGCCGGGCTCCTGGCGCCAGAACAAATCCGGCGCGACGGCTATAAAGCCCATGTCCGCCAGGGTCTGGCAGGTGGCGCGCAGCGAATCGTTCACGCCGAAAATTTCCTGAATGACCACCACCGCGCCGCAGGTATCCTGCGTCTGCGGCGCATAGACAAACGCCGAAAACTCACCCGAACCATCCGCCGCCTTCAACTTGATCTCTCGCATCGCCGTCTCCCTGATAATGAAGACCTACAGATAATGCTCCGCAAGCGGCGTAAAACCATTAAAATTCTGGCTTGCGTAACTTGTCACATAGGCCCCGGTATCATGGATCAGTACACGCTCCCCGGCGGTCAGGTCCAGCGGCAGCCGGTACGGCGTTTTCTCATACATTACATCCACGCCATCGCAGCTCGGCCCTGCCAGAACCACCGGCCCGCCCGGCCCCTTGCCAGCGGTAATCCGGTAGCGGATCGCCTCGCCCTCGGTCTCCGCCAGCCCGCCGAAACGGCCGATATCCAAATACACCCAGCGCCGCTCATCCTCTTCCATGCGCTGGCAAACCAGCACCACCTCGGAGACCACCACCCCGGCGTTGCCAACAATGGCGCGCCCCGGCTCAATCAGCATATCGGGCAGGTCGTTGCCGAAATGCGCGGTCATGGCGTTCATGATGGCATGGCCAAACACGCCCGTCTCGGGCACATCATCCTGGTAGCGCACCGGAAATCCCCCGCCCAGGTTGAGCATCTTCAGCTCCAGCCCGTGGTTCTTGAGATCGGTGAACAGCAGCGCCACCTCGGCGATCGCCATCTCATACGCCGGCGTGCCTGTCTGCTGGCTGCCGACATGAAACGACAACCCATGCGGCTGCAGCCCAAGCCGGGGGGCTGTCAGCATCAACTCCTTCGCGCGCGCGATGCTGGTGCCGAATTTCTTCGAAAGCGGCCAGTCCGCGCCCACGTTGTTCACCGCGATTCGGCAGTAAACCTTCGCCCCCGGCGCATGGCGGGCAATTTTCTCCAACTCCTCGATTGAGTCGAACGCAAACAGCGGCACCCCATGCGCATGCGCGGCCGCAATGGCGGAGGGCTTCTTCACCGTATTGCCATAGCTGATCGCCTCGGCCCGCGCGCCCGCAGCCAGACAGGCCTCAATCTCGGGCAGGCTGGCGGCATCGAAACACGCACCCTTCTCCACCAGCAGCCGCAGAATCTCCGGCGCCGGATTGGCCTTCACGGCATAATAGATCTTCGCCGCCGGCAAGGCGGCCCGCAGCGCGGCATAATTGCCAGCCACGACATCCAGATCCAGCACCAGACAAGGCGTCGCCAGGGCGGAAGAGTCGAGAAATGATGCGATTTTAGGATTCACCGCAGTCACCTTTCATATGAAGGCCCGCCTGATAAGGCGACGGGCGCGGTTGCGAAACGGTCCAACGAACCAGCCACTTCCGGGTTTCCCCGGCAGTGCTGCCAGAACGCTTGACGTCGTTGCGTAACCGATTCACTCTAAGGAGACCGGCAGAGGCACGTGCGTTGCTGCGTAAAGCGGCAAATAGGACCAATGCACCTCCCACGCAAGTATTTTTTTAGCCCCGCGCGAGCCCCGGACGCGCCCCGGCAAGATTGTCACCAATTGCAACATGCCCTGCACATTCCAGCGCAAACCCTCTATTGTAACAGCCATGGAAACCCTCCCCCACATCCTCGTCGTGGATGACGACCGTGAAATCCGCGACCTTCTGGCCCGCTTTCTGGAACGCCAGCGCCTGCGCGTCACCACCGCGCGCGACGGCAAAGAAGCTCGCCGCGCCTTCACCAACGGGCATTTCCAACTCGTGGTGCTGGACCTGATGCTCCCCGGCGAAAGCGGGCTGGACCTTGCCCGCTGGCTGCGCGCCGAGGGCAAGGTGCCCATCATCATGCTCACCGCCATGGCCGAGGAGACCGACCGCATCGTCGGCCTGGAACTCGGTGCCGACGATTACGTCACCAAACCCTTCAACCCGCGCGAGCTGCTGGCCCGCATCCGCGCCGTGCTCCGCCGCACCGGTGATTCGGAAGATCGTCCGCCCGAGAGCGCCGCCCAGAGCTACCATTTCTCCGGCTGGGCGCTAGAGACCGCCCGCCGGCGCCTGTCCGACCCCTCCGGTGTCGAAGTTGCCATCACCGGCGGCGAATATGACCTGCTGGTCGCCCTACTCGACCGCCCCAACCGCGTGCTGACGCGCGACATGCTGCTCGACCTTCTGCGCGGCCGCCAGGCCGGCCCGTTTGACCGCGCGATCGACGTCGCCGTCTCGCGCCTGCGCCGCAAGCTGGAAGATGATGGCCGCCACGCCCAGATCATCAAAACCGTCCGCGGCGGCGGTTATGTGCTCTCCACCCCCGTAGAGCGGCGTTGAAGCTATTCCTCTGGCCCAAAAGCCTGGCCAGCCGCACGATCCTCATCCTCCTCGCCGGCTTCGCCTGCATTCAGCTGCTCGGCCTGCTCATCCATACCGTCAACCAGATCAAGCTGTTGCGCATCCAGGAAGAGCAGATCTTCGCCACCCGCGCGGTCATCATCTACCGGCACATCGCCATGGCGCCCCCGGCTGAGCGCCCCGCTCTGATCGCCAAGGAGGCGCTGCCCAAGGGTGACACGCTGAGCATCAGCGCAACCCCCCCGCTGCCGCCGCACAGTTACAATCTGCCCCTTGCCGAACGCGACATTCTCCGCGCCAGCATCTTTGCCGACAACATGCCCATGCGCTTGCACCCGCGCGGCCTGCTGCTGCATGGCCACGGCCTCCCCACGCGCATCATCATCAGCTTTGGCC
>NZ_JABEVC010000146.1 GCF_013044125.1 Acidocella sp.
CGTCGTGGTGGCCTGGGTTTTGCTGTCGGACGCCGCCTGCGCGATGATCTGGGTCGCACGCGGGGTCAGGCTGGCCTTATCCCAGTCAAAGAACACCAGATAGGTGCGGGCCGGGGCAGGTGCTGGAGCCGCGGCAACCGGGGCGGCAACCGGAGCCACCGCCGGCGCGGGGGCGGGGGCGTTGAACAACTGGTAGCGCAGGCCAAGCAGGATTGAGTTGGTCGACTGATCGCCATATTTCAACGTGCCGGGGATCGGTGAGCCAACCGGGTAGCCGCCGGGGATGCTCTCGCCGCCCTTGATGTCGGTAACCATCTGCGTGAAGCGGTATTCGGCGGTTACGGACAGGCCGGGCACAGCCGAGATCGGGTACGAAAGCCCGGCGATCAGATTATAGGCGAAGCCTCCCTTCGTTCCGGAAGCGTAGAACGGCCCATTGACCTTATATTGCACCCATTGATACCCGGCGCCCGCTCCCACATAGGGGAAAACCGGCAGGCCGATATTCATGTCATAGAGTACATCAACCATCGGCCCCCAGGTGGAGTGGGTGCCGCTCGACCGGAGATGCCCAAAGGCGGAATCGTCGATCTCATGCAGGGTGGTATGCAGATCATCCATGCTTAGCTGCACCCGCCACCCATCGCCGAACCCATAGCCGAGCGACGCCACGCCGGCATAGCTGGGGCGGTATAGCATCTTGCCGCTCGTGCCGTGCAGGGATTCATGGAACGTGACGGGCATAAGGAAATCCGCACCGCCTTCCAGGCTCACATAAGGCCCGGTGACAGGTTGCGCGTGCGCCGCAAGCGGCAGGGCAAGGCAAGTCGCCGCAGCGAGAATGAAGCGAAAGTTCATAACTGCCTCCTGATGGATAAAGTTAAGACAACGGAAATATGCTACAATTCCGGCGAAGTTTCGCAATGATTCGGGTCATTTTATCGCGCAGCCAGAAAAATGCGCGCAGGTGTGGCCGCAGGGCCACAAAGGAGCCGGTTTTAACCGCGCAGCGCGGCCAGTCCCTGCTTCGCGGTGCCGTCAGGGGCAAAATTCTCCGCCGCCAGCCAGGCTGTCAGCGCATCGCGGCGGCTGGGCCATTCCGGCGCGGTGATGCTGAACATCGCCGTGTCGCGCTGGTGCCCCTTCACCACTTTATGCGCGCGCAGCAGGCCCTCGGGCGTGAAACCCAGCCGTTGCGCGGCGCTTACCGAGGCCGCGTTCTGCGCGTTGCATTTCCACACCAGCCGCCGGTAGCCCAGCTCGTCGGCGGCGCGGCGCAGCAGCAGAAACATCGCCTCGGTGGCCGCGCGGGTGCGCTGCATGCGCGGCGAGAACCAGATGTTGCCCAGTTCGATGGCGGCATGCGCGGGTTCCATATCCAGCAGCGCGAGCCAGCCCGAGGCCATGCCCGTCGCCACCGGGCGCACCGCCCAGACCATCGGGTCGTGCAGCGCGGCGCTGGCGGCGATCCATTTGCCAAGCTCGTCCTGCGAGGCGAACGGGCCGTAGCTCATATAGGTGAAGCTTGCCTCCGCGCCGCGCATCGCCTCGAACAGCTCAGCCGTGTGGCGCCGGTGCAGCGGCTCCAGCGCTACATAAACCCCCGCCATTGGCGTGCGCGCGGGCAGGGGGCGCGGCCAAGCGTCCACCTGCGGCCCCAGCGGCAAATCCCTAGTACCCTGCGTCATTCATGACGCAGGGTACTGCGCGCGGGTTGGTGGGCGGCGCGCGCGAAATATGACGCTAGTGGGACACGGTATTTTCAATGACGTGTCCCACTAGCCACGCAGGCGCGCCAGCGTGGCCGTGGTGGAATGTCCCGGCAGCAGCTCGGCCAACGCCACCGCGCCGCCCCAGCTTTCTACCAGCTCCGCGCCCACCACCGTCTCGCGCGTGTAGTCCGAGCCTTTTATCAGCAGATCCGGCTTGATCAGCTTGATCACCTCGATCGGCGTATCCTCCTCGAACAGGCAGACCAGATCCACGCTCGCCAGCGACGCCAGCACCGCCGCGCGCGCCGCCTCGCCTTGCGCTGGGCGGGTGGGGCCTTTCAGCCGCTTCACTGAAGCATCGGAGTTGATGCCGACAATCAGCCGGTCGCACATCGCCCGGCATTGCTCCAGCAGATGCACATGGCCGGGATGCAGCAGGTCGAAACACCCGTTGGTGAATCCCACCCTGTAGCCGCGCGTGCGCCAGCGCTCGGCGGCTTCGGCGGCGGCGGCGGCGGTCACCACCTTGGTCAGCGCGCCGGTGGCGGGGGCGATGGCGGCCAGAATATCCGCCGGATGCGTCACCGCGGTCCCCACTTTGCCGACGACGATCCCCCCCGCGATATTGGCCAGCCGTGCCGCCTCGGGCAGCGGCACATTGGCGGCCAGCGCGGCGGCGAGCGTCGCCACCACGGTGTCGCCCGCGCCCGATACGTCGAACACCTCTTTTGCTTCGCCGGGGAAATGGTGCACCTCGCCTTGCATCACCAGGCTCATGCCGTCTTCGGAGCGGGTGACGAGCACGGCGCCGAAACCATGCGCGGCCATCAGCTTGCGCGCCGCGGCGACGATCCCAGCCTCGCTATCCACCGGCATGCCGGTGGCTTCGGCCAGCTCGCGCCGGTTGGGGGTTATCACGTCCGCCCCCGCATACAGCGCGTAATCGCGGCCTTTCGGATCCACGATCACCTGGCGGCCGAGCTTCTTGGCCCCCGCGATCAACTGCCCCGCCACCTCGGGGCTCAGCACGCCCTTGCGGTAGTCGGAGAGGATGGTGACGGTGGTGGCCGCCATCGCGTCGAGCGCAATGCGCACCAGCCGCTCGGCCAGCCGCGCCGGCAGCGCCACGGTCTCCTCGCGGTCGGCGCGGATCAGGTGCTGCCCCTGGGCGATGTAGCGTGTCTTCAGCGTTGTCGTGCGCCCGCCCTGCACCAGCAGCCAGGGCTCCACGCGCTCCTGCCCGCCGATCAGCCCGGTCAGGTCCGAGCCCGCCGCATCGTCGCCCACCACGGAGACAAACGCCGCCGAGGCATTCAGCGCGATGAGGTTGCGCACCACATTGCCGGCCCCGCCCGGCATCGCCACTTCGCGCGTCACGGTGAGGATCGGC
>NZ_JABEVC010000147.1 GCF_013044125.1 Acidocella sp.
CTTCGGCACCGGCCGCATCGCGCCCGGCACCGGCATCCTGCTCGCCGCCCCCCCGCGTCCCAGCCAGCCGGCCATTCTCGCCGCCAGCGTCACCTCCACCGCCACCGGCACCTTCCGCGCCACCGCCACCGGCACCGGCCAGGGCGCCATCTCGCGCGCCAATGCCATCACCTGCCCCCGCGGCGTCCCCGGCGGCGAGGCCAGCTGCAGCGCCACCGCTGACCCTCACGGCCAGGGCCTCGCCATCGGCGGGCGCTGAACCGGCCTGCGGGACGCCGCCATGAAAATCGGCACCGGCCGGGCGGTTCCGCCGTTCCGGGTGATGGAGGTCATCACCGAAGCCAACGCCCGCGTGCAGGCCCGCCAGCCGGGCGAGCGCAAAATCCTGCGCCTGGAGGTTGGCCAGCCCGGCACCGGCCTGCCGATGGGCGCGCGCCTGGCCGCCGAGGCCGCACTGCGCAGCGGTGAGCCACTTGGCTACACCGAGGCCCTGGGCCTGCCCTCCCTGCGCGAGGCCATCGCCGCGCATATCCAGAGCTGGTACGCCACCGAGGTGCCGGTCTCCCGCATCGCGGTGACCTTTGGCGCGTCGGGAGCCTTTCCTCTGGCGTTTCTGGCGGCGTTTGACCCTGGCGACACCATCGCCCTGGCCGCGCCCTATTACCCGCCGTATGTGAACATCGCCACCGCGCTGGGCCTGAAGCCGCTGATCCTCCCCTGCGGCATCGAAACCGGCTTTCAACCCACGCCCGCCATGCTGGATGCGCTGGAGCGCAAGCCCGATGGCCTGATCCTCGCCAGCCCGGCCAATCCCACCGGCTCCATGCTCGCCCCCGATGATCTCAAAGCCCTGGCGCGCTACTGCCACAGCAACGGCATCCGGCTGATCTCCGATGAAATCTACCACGGCCTGACCTACGGCAAGCCAATCGCCTCCGCCGCTCAGTTTTCGCCAAGCGCCATCGTCATCAACTCCTTCTCCAAGTACTTCTCGATGACTGGCTGGCGCGTCGGCTGGATGGTTTGCCCCGAGGAGCTGGTCCGCCCGGTGGAGCGTCTGGCGGCCAATTTTTTCGTCTCACCCTCTTATATTTCACAGGTCGCCGCCCAGGCCGCCTTTGCCTGCGCGCCAGAGCTGGAGGCCAACCGCGCCCGCTACGCCACCGCGCGCCAGATGCTGCTCACCGGCCTGAAAGCCTCAGGTTTCAGCCAAATTTCTCCGCCTGACGGCGCTTTTTACCTCTACGCAAGCTGCGCCGGCCGCGCCGCCAACAGCGCTGCCTTCTGCACCCGGCTGCTTGACGAAGCCGATATTGCCGCTACACCCGGCTACGATTTCGACGCCAAAAGGGGCCATGATTTTTTCAGGATGAGCTATTGCGCCGCCTTACCGGACATAGAGGAAGCGATTTTCCGCCTGTGCCGCCTCCAACCCTAGTGCCCTGCCCCTGAAGTCCGCTGCATCTCATAGCGGACGGAAGGGACAAGCAGGCCACTGAAAACAAAGCGCTAGTGTCCCGTGAGGGAAGATGTTTCGATGTTACGAACTTCAAAAGCGGGACACTAGCAATCCTAGACCAAAGATTGTGTGCTAGAGTACTTTCCCATCGTCACAACATCCAATATCAGTGACACGCCCGCCAAGGGCGCCATAACCGAGGTAGAGAACAGAACCATGAAACTGCTGGTCGCCGTGAAACGAGTGGTTGATTACAACGTCAAGGTCCGCGTCAAGTCTGACCATACGGCCGTTGAGACCGCCGGCGTTAAAATGTCGATGAACCCGTTTGATGAAATCGCCGTTGAGGAAGCCGTCCGCCTGAAGGAGAAGGGCGTCGCCACGGAAATCATCGCCGTCTCGCTGGGCGTTACCCAGTGCCAGGAGACCATCCGCACCGCGCTGGCCATGGGCGCTGACCGTGGCATCCTGGTCGAGACCGATGCCGCGCTGGAACCCCTGGCCGTCGCCAAAATGCTCAAGGCGCTGGCGATCAAGGAAGGCGCTGAGCTGGTCCTCCTGGGCAAGCAGGCGATTGACGATGACATGAACGCCACCGGCCAGATGCTGGCGGCCTTGCTGGGCTGGCCGCAGGGCACCTTCGCCTCCAAGGTTGAGATCGCCGATGGCACCGCCACCGTCACCCGCGAGGTTGATGGCGGCCTGGAAACCCTCGCCCTCACCCTGCCCGCCGTCATCACCGCTGACCTTCGCCTGAACGAGCCGCGCTACGCCTCGCTGCCCAACATCATGAAGGCCCGCAAAAAGACCATCGACGTGATGAAGCCCGAAGATCTGGGCGTTGACCCCGCGCCGCGCCTGACCATCCTCAGCGTCTCCGAGCCGCCGGTTCGCAAGGCCGGCATCAAGGTGGCCAACGTTGCCGCCCTCCTCGACAAACTCCGTAATGAAGCGAAGGTGATCTGATCATGACCTCACTCGTTGTTCTCGACTTCGATACTCACGGCATCAAGCAACCCTCCCGCTCGGCCGTCGCCGCGGCGGCGCTGCTGGGTGAAGTCCATGTGCTGGTCGCAGGCTCCGGCGTCGGCAACGCCCCCGCCGCGGCCGCCAAAATCGCCGGCGCCGCCAAGGTTCTGGTGGCTGACGACGCTTCGCTGACCCATGGCCTGGCCGAGCCGCTCTCAGCCCTCATCGTCTCGCTCGCGGGGAATTATTCCCACATCTTCCAGGCCGCCACGGCGGCTGGCAAAAACGTGCTGCCGCGCGTCGCCGCCCTGCTCGATGTTCAGCCCCTCAGCGACATCTCCGGCGTGGTTGATGCCGATACCTTCATCCGCCCGATCTATGCCGGCAACGCGCTCGCCACGGTCAAATCCTCCGACTCCAAAAAAGTCATCACCGTGCGCGCCTCGGCGTTTGACCCCGCGGCCCCCGAAGGCGGTTCCGCCAGCATTGAAACCCTGAGTGTCACCGCCGTGGCGGCGCAGTCGAAATATATCTCCTCCGAACTCTCCAAATCCGAGCGCCCCGAGCTCACCGCCGCGAAGATCATCATCTCCGGCGGGCGCGGCATGCAGAACGGCGAGAACTTCACCAAACTGCTGGACCCGGTGGCCGACAAGCTCGGTGCCGCCGTCGGCGCCTCCCGCGCGGCGGTGGACGCCGGCTTCGTCCCCAACGATTATCAGGTCGGCCAGACCGGCAAGATCGTCGCCCCGGATCTCTACATCGCCGTCGGCATCTCAGGCGCCATCCAGCACCTGGCGGGCATGAAGGACTCCAAGGTCATCGTCGCCATCAACAAGGACGAGGACGCCCCGATCTTCCAAGTCGCCGACTACGGCCTGGTGGGAGATCTCTTCACCATCCTGCCGGAGCTGGAAAAAGCGCTATGAAAATCACGCATATCGGCGTCATCGGCGCCGGCCTCATGGGCAATGGCATTGCCCATGCCTGCCTGCTCGCTGGCTATCATGTCGCCCTTGTGGATACATTTGAAGCCGCCCTGCCCAAGGCCCTGGCAACCATGAGCAAAAACATGGACCGCCAGATCGCCAAGGGCAGCCTCACCGCCCAGGCGAAGGACGAGGCGCTGAGCCGCCTTGTCACCGCCACCAGCTACACCGCCCTCGGCACCGCCCAGATCATCATCGAGGCTGCGCCCGAGCGCGAGGAGATCAAGGAAGCCATCTACAAGGCGCTCGTTCCCCTCATCGGGGCGGACACCATCATCGCCTCCAACACCTCCTCCATCTCCATCACCAAACTGGCCAGCATCACCGGCCGGGCCGATAAATTCATTGGCATGCACTTCTTCAACCCGGTGCCGGTGATGAAGCTGGTGGAAGTCATCCGCGGCATGGCCACCTCGGATGAGACCTACAACACCATTTATGCACTGGCCGAATCGCTGGGCAAAACCATTGCCACGGCGGCGGATGCCCCTGGCTTCATCGTCAACCGCATCCTCTGCCCCATGATCAACGAGGCGATTTTCGCGCTGGCCGAGGGCGTCGGCACCGTCACCTCCATCGACTCCGGCATGAAACTCGGCGCCAACCACCCGATGGGCCCGCTCGAACTGGCTGATTTCGTCGGCCTGGATACGCTGCTGGAGGTCATGCGCGTGCTCCACAACGGCCTCGGCGAAGACAAATACCGCCCCGCCCCGCTGCTCATCAAATACGTCGAAGCCGGGTGGTACGGCCGCAAATCCGGCCGCGGTTTCTACGATTATTCAGTGACCCCGCCAAAACCTGCCCGCTGAAAAGGCGGCCGCGCGGCGCGTTTGGCACTCCTCCACCACGAGTGCCAATATTCTTGACTTCCATTCGCCCACCTCCTAGAAAGCTGGCACTCTCAACATGGGAGTGCTAGCAACCGCGGTGCCGCGTGCCGGGCCGGACAGGTTGCTGAGCTTTTAAGACTTATCAGTTTAGGAGCGATCCCGATGGCGAAATTCCGCCCATTGCACGACCGCGTTGTGGTCCGCCGGCTTAACGCCGAAGAAAAGACCGCAGGCGGCATCATCATCCCCGACACCGCCAAGGAAAAGCCGATGGAAGGCGAAGTCGTCGCCGCCGGTGCTGGCGCGCGTAACGAAGCCGGCGCCATCGTGGCCCTGGACGTCAAGGCGGGGGACCGCGTTCTGTTCGGCAAATGGTCCGGCACCGAAGTCAAGATCGACGGTGAAGACCTGCTGATCATGAAGGAATCCGACATTCTCGGCATCATCGAGGCGCCCGCCGCCCCGAAGAAAAAAGCCTGATAAAACACATATTTAAGGAATCACCATATGGCTGCCAAAGACGTACGTTTTGGGGCTGATGCCCGCGACCGCATGCTGCGCGGCGTCGACACCCTCGCCAATGCCGTTAAAGTCACGCTCGGCCCCAAAGGCCGCAACGTGGTCATCGAAAAATCCTTCGGCGCCCCGCGCATCACCAAGGACGGCGTGACCGTCGCCAAGGAAATCGAGCTTTCCGATAAGTTCGAGAACCTCGGCGCGCAGCTGATCCGCGAAGTCGCCTCCAAGACCAACGACCTCGCCGGCGACGGCACCACCACCGCCACCGTGCTCGCCCAGGCGATCGTGCGTGAGGGCGTCAAGGCCGTGGCCGCCGGGCTGAACCCGATGGACCTGCGCCGCGGCATCGACAAGGCGGTTGCCGCCGTCGTCGAAGAGCTGAAGAAGCGCACCAAGAAGATCACCACCCCCTCCGAGACCGCCCAGGTTGGCACCATTTCCGCCAACGGCGAGACCGAGATCGGCGAGATGATCTCCAAGGCGATGCAGAAAGTCGGCAACGAGGGCGTCATCACGGTTGAGGAAGCCAAGGGCATCCAGACCGAGCTGGACGTCGTCGAGGGCATGCAGTTTGACCGCGGCTATGTCTCCCCCTACTTCATCACCAACCCCGAGAAGATGATCGCGGATCTGGACAGCCCCTACATCCTGATCTTCGAGAAGAAGCTCTCCGGCCTGCAGCCGATGCTGCCCCTGCTCGAAGCCATCGTGCAGACCGGCAAGCCCTTGCTGATCATCGCCGAGGACGTCGAGGGTGAAGCCCTGGCAACCCTGGTTGTGAACAAGCTGCGTGGCGGCCTCAAGATCGCCGCCGTCAAGGCGCCGGGCTTTGGCGATCGCCGCAAGGCCATCCTGGAAGACATCGCCATCCTCACCGGCGGCCAGGTCATCTCCGAGGATCTGGGCATCAAGCTCGAGACCGTGACCCTCGCCATGCTGGGCCGCGCGAAGAAGATCCTCATCGAGAAGGAAAACACCACGATCATCGAAGGCGCTGGCAAGAAGGCCGACATTACCGGCCGCGTCACCCAGATCCGTGCGCAGATCGAGGAGACCACCTCCGATTACGACCGTGAGAAGCTGCAGGAACGTCTGGCCAAGCTGGCTGGCGGCGTCGCGGTCATCCGCGTCGGCGGCGCTTCCGAGGTTGAGGTCAAGGAACGCAAGGACCGCGTTGACGACGCCCTGCACGCAACCCGTGCGGCCGTTGAAGAAGGCATCGTGCCCGGCGGCGGCGTCGCTTTGGCCCGCGCCTCGCTCATCCTCGCCAAGCTGAAGTTCGACAACGAAGACCAGCGCGTCGGCATCGACATCGTCCGCAAGGCGATCCAGGTGCCCCTGCGCCAGATCTCCGAGAACGCCGGCGAAGATGGTGCGGTCATTGCCGGCAAGGTGCTGGACAAGGACGACTACTCCTACGGCTTCGATGCCCAGTCCGGCGAGTTCAAGGACATGGTCAAGGCCGGCATCATCGACCCCACCAAGGTTGTGCGTACCGCCCTGCAGGATGCTGCTTCCGTGGCCTCGCTGATCATCACCACCGAAGCCGGTGTGGTTGAGCGCCCCGAGAAGAAGGCTGCCGGCGGCATGCCCGGCGGCGGCATGGGCGGCATGGGCGGCATGGGCGATATGGATTTCTAGAGTCTGATCGTTTGAGGCTGACGCGCGCAAGCGCGGCAGCCGAAAGCGTGAATCAGCCTCTTATCATAATAATCCAGCCCATAACGTTTGGACCAAAAAAAAGCCCCGGCGGAAACGCCGGGGCTTTTTTCATCACCATGCCTGCGGGCGGCGTGCTCAGGCCGCGCAGCTCTCAAACCCGCGCCGCAGCTGCGGCCGGTTCAAATCGCGCCCGATGAACACAATCCGGCTGGTGCGCATCTCGCCCTCTTTCCACGGGCTGATAAAATCCCCATCCGCGATCATATGCACCGCCTGAAAGGCAAACCGCCGGTCCTCGTTCTTATACGCCAAAATCCCCTTGGTCCGTAGCAAATTGGCTCCTTGCGTCTGCAAAATATGCCCAATCCACGCCTGGAATTTCTCCGCATCCAACGGCGCGGCGCATTCCAGCGAGATGCTCGTCAGGTGCTCGTTATGCGTATGCTCCGAATCCTCCTCGAGAAAATCCGGCACGCTCTCCAGCACTCTTTGCAAATCGAACGCATTCAGCCCGAGCAGTTTATCAATCGCCACATCGCCGCGCGTCGCATGATGGATTTGCGCGAACCGGTTGATGCTCCTGATCCGCGCCTCCACCTTCGCCAGTTCCTCCGGGCTCACCAGATCCAGCTTGTTCAGCACGATCACATCGGCAAACGCCACCTGGTCGGCCGCTTCCGGCGCATCCTCCAGCCGGGCCAGAAAATGCCTGGCATCCACCACGGTCACAATCGCATCCAGCCGCGTCTTCGCCTTCACATCCTCATCGACAAAAAACGTCTGCGCCACCGGCGCCGGGTTCGCCAGCCCCGTGGTCTCCACGATAATCCCGTCAAACTTGTCCGCCCGCTTCATCAAGCCGTTCACAATTCGGATCAAATCGCCGCGCACCGTGCAGCAGATGCAGCCGTTGTTCATCTCGAACACTTCTTCATCCGTATCCACGACAAGGTCGTTGTCCACACCCAATTCGCCGAATTCATTAATGATCACGGCGTATTTCTTGCCATGCTGCTCGGTCAGAATCCGGTTCAGCAGCGTCGTCTTGCCCGCCCCCAGATAGCCGGTAAGCACGGTCACGGGAATCAAATCAGCCATATTCAAACATCCAGTTTTATTGCGTTGGCCCCATATATAGGTACTTTTAGCGCAAAACATCCGGCCAGGGATAATCGCCCGGCGCGACACGCCCAAACGCCGCCTCCACCACATATTCCGCAACCCGCCGCTCGTTGAACAGCTCGATATATTTCGTCCGCCCCGCCGCCGCCGCCGCCATGCGCGCCACCGGCGCACCCGCGTAAAACGTCAGTTTCTCGGCCAATTCGCCTAGCGAGGAGAAAAAGATCATCTCATCATCGGAGAACAGTTGGTCATACCCGGTCTGCCGTTCGATCGCGGCAAGCAGCCCGTTGCCCATCAGATGCGCCAGCCGGTCCGAGCTGTAGAGAAAATAATCGCTGCGGCGGCTGATGTTCAGCCCAATCCCCGCCTGCTCCAGCCCATCCTGATACGCCGCGCCAAACAGCAGTTTCTGGCCGAACATCCCCGGCGTCAAAATGCTCACCCCCGGCGCTTGCGCGCGCAGCGCTTGCGTAAACGCTTCCATATCCCAGGACTGGCCGCACACCACCCGCAGCGGCCGGTGCGGGTTGCCGCAGGCGTAAATCACATCAAACGCCGGCGCCGCCACCTGGTCCATCCGCGCGCGCTCAACGGATACATCCACCGGATTCGGCAAAAACCCGGCCAGCCGGCCCGGCCTGCGGAATTGCTCCAGCGCCGGCCCGGCGGTGGAAATCAGCGTTGCGTCCACCACATCGATCGTATTCAGAATCCGCGCCACATTCCCCGGCTCGAACAACGGGTCCACATTCCACTGCACCACCCGCAGTTGCGGCAAATCCGCCCGAATCGCGGCAATCGTCTCCGCCCAGATCATATCCGCATGGCCCAGCACCAGCAGGTCCGGCCGGTGCTCGCGGCAGAACTCGCGCAACACCTGGTTGGCCGTGCGCCGCCCCAGCCGGTAATGCCCAAAGCCCGCCGCCCGGGCGATATCGCGGTCAGAAAGGTTGAACACCGCATGGCCATTACGGGTGAAGCCATTGGAAAGCTTGATCTCCACTGAATGCTGATTGCGCCGGCTCAGCGAGACTGGGAAATACGCAACATGAACAATCCGCAGCATCGCGCCTATTCCCGCCTCAAATTAGCGGGAAACTCCAAAAAAATGCACTCATGCGGTGGAAATCTGACCATTTAGCCGAGGTGCCGTAGCGGCTTGGATGTGTCAACCGGCAAACGCCTCCCCCAGCTGGTCACCGCCTCTTCCCTTGCCGCCAGCGCCAGCCCGAACACAAAAAACAGCCAGCCGGACATATATAAAATCGGAAACTCGTCGGCCGAGCCAAACGGCCACACGAAGGTGACAACCGCAATCAGCAGCCCCACCCGCAACGGCTCCGGCCTGCCCCAGAGTCCGCGGGCCAGCGTGGCCAGCCATACCGCAATCATGCCAACAAACAGGCCCACCCCGGGAATCCCCGCATCCACGAACGCCTGGAAGTAGAAATTATGCGGATGCAGATTGCACGCCCCCAGCCCAAGCGCGGTCGGCGCAATGCCCAGCGCCGGCAACCCGCCGCCAAAGCGCGCCAGTGGGCACAACACGCGGAAACCATTATACCCCCAGCCATGCCAGGGCGACTGCAACCCCATCACGCTCGCGCGGGTGAACAATTCGCCATAAGGGCTGAGCGTGAAATGGCGCAGATTAACATATGTCTCGCCGACCAGCTTGGCGTAGGTCGGCGGCGAGATCACCGGGGTCGCCAACAGCACCAGCGCAGCCACCAGCACCAGCCCCAGCGCCACCCGGCGCAGTTGCGGCACCAGCAGCGCCGCGCCGGTCAGGCCAACCGCGCTCAGCACCACCCCCATGCGCTGGCCGATGAGCACGGCGGTCACCACCCCCAGCCCCGCGAGCGCAACCGCTCCCGCGCGCCAAGCGGCCCCTTGCCACGCGGTCTCGCGCCTGCCCAGCATCGACAAAACC
>NZ_JABEVC010000148.1 GCF_013044125.1 Acidocella sp.
GAGGGAGGCGATGGCGGCACTTTGCCGTGCGCGATACCGTTTGCTGCGTCTGGAGCAAGGCGCTGACGGTGCCGGGGTCGGCGTCCGGGATGTTGTCACGGGTGAGGTGTTGCGCCTGGCGGATGCGGAGCTTTTGCCCCTGCTGGACGGTATGACCCTGTTCGGCCGCGTGGTGACGCTGCCCGGCGGGGTTGGTTGCCTGGCGGGTGCGGCAACGCCGCTCGATGTTGCTGCCCTGGCGGTGGCGGCTGGTCATCCGGTGGCAGGTGCCCCGGCTGCAAGCGCCAATGTGCGCTGGGCGGAGGCGGTTTATGCCCATGTGGTTCGCCATGGTACGCTGGATGTTCCCGGCCTGAACCGGCCAATGGGAGAGGCCGGCGGCGTGGGGCTGTTTGAAGAAGGGCAAAGCGAGTTGGAAGACCTCGCCATGGCATGGCTGGCGCTGGACGCGCGGGCACCGGACGCGAATTTGCTTCAGCGCACGCGGCAAACGGCCAATCTGGCGAATATACTCGATACATTGGCCGCCGCCGTGCAGTCCCGCGATGGCGGCAGGGATGATGTTGCCACGGCCATTGAGCGCTTGTTGTTGGTGCAGTTGGAGGTGGCGCAGCATCGCGAGCGCCATGGCGTTGGCGGGCTTACCCTGGCTTTGGTTGCCTCCGGGCTTGCCGATGCCGTTGCCAAGCGCGGCTGGCCGCAGCGGGTGCGCGCGCTTTTTGAAACATTACGGGCAAAACTAGCGGGTGGCCGCGTGGCGGAGGACCTGGAGTTGGAACGGCTCGTGCAGCGCATTCAAGGTCTGCGCGCTAAAACGGTGGCCCAAGGTTGCACGGAACATGAAGCGCTGGCAGCGGCGGAAAAAGTGGCGGAGTTATTGGACCGCTACGGTCTGTCACTCGGTGAACTTGAATTTAGGGCACAGCCTTGCGAGGGTATCGGTATCCAGACCAACCGCCGCCGCATTGCGCCGATTGATGAATGCATCCCGGCAATTGCGAATTTTTTTGACTGCCGCGTCTGGGCGGAGCGCGCCGAGGCTGCGCCGTTACGCTATATCTTCTTCGGCCTGCGTGGTGATGTGACGGCGGCGCGGTATCTCTACGAGATGGTTGAGCGTGCGTTTGAGACCGAGACCAACGCGTTCCGCGCCAGCGATATTTATTTCGAGATGGCCGGCGAACGGCGAACGGCGACAAATTCCTTTCAGACCGGCTTGGCGCGGGGCATTTCCGGCAAGCTCCATGCTATCCGCGCCACGCGCGAGGCCACCATGCGCGGTGGCTCGGGCCGCGATCTGGTGCCGGCCAAGGCGGCGATGGTGGAGGAGGAGATGGAGAAGCTGGGCCTTAGTCTCAGTTCCCGTGCACTCGGCCGCGGTAAGCGGGTTCTTAGCGATGCATTCGCGGCGGGCGAAGCGGCGGGTCAGCGATTTGAATATGCCCCGGGGATTGCCGCGACGGCGTAAGTTCGGGCATCACTCCTACTGCCGCGTGATTGAAGGTCTGACGCCAAGAGCGCTGAGCATTTACGCCCATGAATATTGTTGAATTGAAGTTGGAATAGAGGTATATCCACGCTGGATATACCTCGGAGATTATTCATGCTGACGCGCACATCCCTGTTCCTCTCCAACCGCTCGCAAGCTGTGCGCCTGCCCAAGGCCGTGGCCTTTGCTGATGAGGTGCGCGATGTGGTCATAGTCCCTGACGGCCCGCGGCGGATCATCGCACCTGCCGGGGCGGCTTGGGACGATTTCTTTGACGCGCCGGGAGTTGACCTGAGCAGGCGCGAGCAGCCTGCGATGCAGGAGCGTGAACGCTTCTGATGCTGCGCTATATGCTGGATACCAATCTTTGCATCCGTGTGCTGCGCGACCGGCCGCAGGGCTTGCGGGCGCGGTTCAATGCGAATGCCGAGGCACTTTGTCTCTCCGATGTGGTACTCTATGAATTGCTGTACGGGGCCGAGCGATCGAACGACCCGCCCCGCATTCGCCGCGAGGTGGAGCATTTTGCCGGGCGACTGACGGTTCTGCCCTTTAACAGCGAGGCGGCGGCGCACACCGCCGAAATCAGGACTGAACTTGAGGGGCGGGGCTGCGTGATCGGGCCGTATGACCTTATGATCGTCGGCCATGCCCGCAGCCGGGGCTTGGTGGTTGTCACGGGTAATTTGGGCGAGTTCCAGCGGGTTCAGGGGCTGAGATGCGAGGATTGGTTGGTTTGAGCACCAGTTCCGGTCGTGTTGGGCAGTCGTTCAGGGGGGAGGCATGCCGACACCATTTCGTCGATGAGTGCGGCTAGCACAGTTTACACGATTTACCGTAATGACTTCACCAAATCTATCACATATATTATCACATAAATGAAAAATTATGAAAATCATTCTTATTTTTCAATTGATTAAGTCGCTATTCGTCAGGCTCATAACCTGAAGGCCGCACGTTCAAATCGTGCCCCCGCAACCATCTTGATTTGCTCAACCAGAACAGAAACAGAACCGTCCGTGGAAAC
>NZ_JABEVC010000149.1 GCF_013044125.1 Acidocella sp.
CAACCAGCCCGCACAGCGCGCGCGCCACCACCACGCCCGCCGCCTTGCCGCCGATCAGCTTGGGCAGGAGCCGGGCCAGCAGGCGCCGCGCGCGGCCATCCTCGATGCTGGCCAGCAGCTTGGGCAGCATTCCGGCCAGAGCCTCGGCGGCGGGGCGGGTGGCGGTGGGGTCGGCGAGAAATTTGCGTAAAATCCCTGGGGAATCGAGGTTGCCGAGGAATTTGCGGATGTCCCCCTCGGTGAACACATGGTTGGCGACGAAACGGCCCAGCGCGTTGCCCAGGCGCTCCTTCTGCGCCGGGATGATGGCGGTGTGGGGAATAGGCAGGCCGAGCGGACGGCGGAACAGCGCGGTGACGGCGAACCAGTCCGCCACCCCGCCGATAAACCCGGCCTTGGCGGCGTCGCGCAACAGGGTGGTCCACAGGCCAGGCGGCAGCGCGTAGCTCGCGGCGGCAAGGGCGGCCATCAGTCCCAGCAGCGCGGAGGCAAACAGCTTATGGCGGTTCAGCGAGGCGCGCAGCGCGGCGTCCGGATCAGATGTCATGCGCGCAGCGTACAGGGTGGCGCCGGTGCCGTGCAACATGCGCATTTTTATTGCTTTTCAGGGGCGTTTGAGAGCAGAATTACGACCGGAGATGATCCAGAGAGTCCCGTCGCGAAACACGGGACAGCTTCGAGCTTTCGAGGTATAAGTCAATGAATATAAAAGATTTAGAAACTGTAAATGTACCGCCATCCCCTGGCCGGCGGCGCCGGTCTTCCCGGCGGGTCTCCAACCCGACATTTGCCGAGGCGCTGTTTGGTGTGGTTTGTGTCATCGGCGTGTTCGCCATGCTCGCGGTGCTCTACTCGTTCAGGTGACCGGACTCCTTCAGGTGACTGGCTGGCGTTTACAGAGGGCGTATTTGCAAGGCATGATGTCCCATGCCTTTTTTAACAGAGCCGGAGCCGCTGCGCGGCGTCCCGATTTTCGTGTTGCCGGGTATCCGGCGTGTCGTGGCCCGCAACCCAGGTGTGATGACCTATCAGGGGACCAACACCTACCTCATAGAAGCGGGCGATGGCTTGGTGGTGCTCGACCCCGGGCCGAGGGATGATGAGCATGTCCGCGATGTGATGGCCGCAGCGGGCAGCCGGCCGATCAGCCATATTGTGCTCACGCATACCCATAGCGACCATTGGGGGGCAACCGCCGCACTCGCGCAAGCCACCGGGGCGCCGGTCGCGGCTTACAAAATCAGCGGGAAACCAGAGTTCAAACCCGATATCGCGCTGGATCATTTCAGCACGGTTGCGGGGCTTACGGCGCTGCACACGCCCGGCCATGCGGCGGACCATCTCTGCTTTGAGCATTTCCTGCCCGGCGGCACGAAAATTCTGTTCAGCGGCGACCATGTGATGTCCTGGTCGTCCGCGATCGTGAGCCCGCCGGATGGCGACATGCTGAGCTATTATCGCTCCCTGGAGTTGCTGCTGGCGCGCGATGAGGTGTTCTACCTGAGTGGCCATGGCCCCTTGCTTGCGGACCCGCGCGCCCTGGTGCGCGAACTGCTGGCGCACCGCCAGTACCGCGAGCGGACCATTCTGGCCGAGCTTAAGCAGCAGGATTGGGGGGTCGCGGCGCTCGCGGCCAAGCTCTACAACAAAACCGACCCGTATTTAAAAGTCGCGGCGCAGCGTAACGTGCTGGCGCACATGCTCAAGCTGAAGGCGGAGGGCTGCGTGGAGGAACACGAGCCCGACACCATCCATCATCCTGATGCCTTGCTCATCACCCCGCCGCCGGGCGTGCGCGAGGAAAGCAACGGCCAGATGATGACCCTGCGCGCTGACGCCTTGCGCCGGTTCGGCCTGGCGGGCCTGGCGGCCTGATCAGGCCGCCACCTCCGCCAGAACCCCGCCGGAGAGGGCCAGATGCCGCTGGCCTGGGGCGATGCCGCCATGGTGGCTGATGGCGACGATGGTGGTGGCGGGTAGTTTTTCGCGCAGCACCGCCTGAATTTTTCCAGCCGCGGCACTGTCCAGCGCGGAGATGGCTTCATCGAGGAACAGCCAGTCCGGTTTGGCGAGCAGCGCGCGGGCGATGGCCAGGCGCTGCTGTTCGCCGCCAGAGAGGATGAGGCTCCAGTTCTCGCTCTCGCCCAGGCGGGCGGCAAGATGTTCCAGCCCTACATCCGCGAGTGCCGTGCGAACGGCGTCATCCGCCACATCCTGCTCCACCCCCGGATAGGTGACGGTGCGCTTGAGGCTGCCCAGCGGGAAATAGGGTTTTTGCGGCAGGAACAGCAGGCTGCCCTTCGGCGGCGTGATGCTGCCATGGCCAAACGGCCAGATGCCGGCAATGGCACGAAACAGCGTGGATTTGCCGGCCCCGGAAGCGCCGGTCAGGATCACCGGTTCGCCCGCCCGCAGGGTGAGGCTGGCATGGTCCAGCAGGCAGCGGCCGTCAGGCAGGGTGAGGGTGAGGTTGTTGAGCGTGAAGGCGGCTCCGGGCGCACCCACCTGCGGCCCGGCGGCGGCGGCGCTGCGCGCGGCGGCCACGGCTTCGCGGAAGCCGTAAAGACGCGAAACGGTGGCGCGCGATGTCACCAGATACGGAGAGGAGGTGACAAACAAGGAGA
>NZ_JABEVC010000150.1 GCF_013044125.1 Acidocella sp.
CAGATATGAGAAGCCGTCTCCGGTAACGGCCCCAGCTGCGGTGGCACCAATCAACGGCCACATGGCCAGCGCCCCGCCCGGCACCAGCGCGCCAAGCCCGACGATGACCGCTGTACCCGGCACCAGCGCCCCGATCACCGGAAACGCTTCCGCCCCGGCGAGCAAAAAAGCCAGGCCATAGGCCAGCAGGCTATGCGCGGTGGCAAACGCGATAATGGCGGCGGCAAAGGCTTGCATCAGGCCGCCAGGCTATACTACCCGCGCTCAGACGCCAAACCGCCGCTCGCGCCGCTGATAAGAGCGGATGGCGCGCAGATAATCGATCCGCCGCATCACGGGCCAGTTCACGTCGCAGAAATACAGCTCGCTATGCACGCTCTGCCAGAGCATGAACCCTGAAAGGCGGACCTCACCGCTGGTGCGGATGATCAGGTCCGGGTCAGGCATGTCAGCCAGATACAGATGCCGCCGGATCACCGCCGGGCTGACTTGCGCGGCCGCTTCAGCCGTTGAAAGCCCGTGTACGGCGCAATCAGCCAGGAAGGCCCGCACCGCGTCGGCGATCTCCTCCCGCCCGCCATAGCCAATGGCCAGTGTGACGGTTATTCGATCATTGCCTCGCGTGGCGGCCTCAGCGGCATCTATTGCCTCCAGCAGCCCGGGGGGCAGCAGGTCGCGCCGGCCCATGGCGGCGACATGCACGCCCCGGCGGTGGATATGCGGATCCGCCGCAAGGGCGCGCATCTTGGTCTCGACCGCGCCGAAAATCCCGCCGATCTCCGTCTCCGGCCGGCGCAGATTATCGGGTGAAAACACCCAGAGCGTGACCATGCGTATGCCGAGTCCGACGCTCCAGGCCAGAATATCGTCGAGCTTGGCCGCACCGAGCCGGTAGATCGCGCCGGGATCCTGCATGCCGCTCTCGCGCGCATGGCGGCGGTTGCCGTCGAGAATAATGCCGACATGGCCGGGCATCGGCAGCGCTCGTACCTGCCGCGCCAGCTGACGCTCATAAAGGCCATAAACCAGCTGCCAGACCGGCCCGGTGATTAACCGCACCCAACGCCGCAACACGGCAAACCCGCCCGGCCGCGGCTTAAAGGCGGATTGACCCGCCGGCTCGACCGTATTTGATAGTGACGTTTCTTTCATGTACCCGTTCTGCAGAGGTTGTTGTAACAAGGACTGTAAGCAAACCTGCCGCGCTTTGCCCTTATGCCCCCTGAGCCGATTTCGATCCACCCGTTTTCAGTGGATACCCTCCGTTCGGCCGGTGTCTTGAGCCGGACTCGCAATTCACGATTCACTTGATTCACTCGATCTTCGTGACAGCCCTCTCCATCACGGTCTATAGCGCAGCGCGTTAATGAGCAGCGTGAAGGCTGCCGGTAGTTGCCGGCGGTCAGGATAATAGAGGTGATAGCCGGGAAAATATGGGCACCAATCCTCCAGAACCCGCACAAGCCGCCCGCTCGCCAGATGCGCCGTGACCTGACCCTCAAGAACATAGGCCAGCGCCAACCCGTCTTGCGCGGCCTGCAGCATCATCTCCACATCGTTGACGATCAGCGGTCCATCGACCCGGACGTTGACCGCCCTGTCCTCCTTCTCAAACTCCCAGGCATATAGCCCGCCCGCGCTCGGCAGGCGGAGATTGATGCAGCGGTGGCGGGTCAACTCATGCGGCGTGGCGGGGCGGCCAAAGCGCTCCAGATAGGCAGGGGCACCGACCACCGCCATGCGCATATCCGGCCCGATCCGCACCGCGATCATATCCTTCGCCACCTGCTCGCCCAGCCGCACGCCAGCGTCGAACCGCTCGGCGACAATGTCGATGAGATGCCCATCCAGCGACAACTCCACGCTGATATCGGGATAATCCTGCATCATCCGCTTGAGCACGGGCCAAAGCACCGTTTGCGCGGCATGTTTGCTGGTGGTGATGCGCAACGCGCCGGAGGGTTTTTCCGCCAGGGCGGTGAGTGCGTTCAGCCGCGCGTCGATGTCATCGAAAGCCGGGCGCAAGGTCGAGGCCAATTGCTCCCCCGCCGCCGTGAGGGCAACGGCGCGGGTGGTGCGCGTGAGCAGCTTCACTCCCATCGCCGCTTCCAGCCGCCGCACAATCTGGCTGATGGCCGATTGCGAGGTGCCCAGCGCCGCTGCCGCACGGGTGAAGCTACGCTCCTCTGCCACGCTCAGAAACACGGCCAGATCTCCCAACGTGTCGCGTCTCATTGATAAGCTCCAGGTATCGCTTCATGATCAATTTAGCATCTAATCGTCATGATTAGCAGAGGCTATACACCATCTTGATTATGAGAGCCTGCCCGGCTCGATGCATCTTACCCCATCCCTTGAGGTCTTGATTATGAAAACCCGCCACCTTGGTTCGCTTGCCGTCTCGGAAATCGGCTTCGGCACCATGAGCTTTGCCTCCACCTACGGTCCATCGCCCGAAAAAGCCGAGGCCATTCGCGTCATCCGCGGCGCCTATGAGCGTGGTGTCACGTTCTTCGACACCGCCGAGGTCTATGGTCCATGGACCAACGAGATCCTGCTGGGCGAGGCGCTGGCGCCAATGCGCGATGAGGTGGTCGTTGCCACCAAATTCGGCTTTAATGTCGACCCCGCAACCGGCGTCCGCGGGGCAGGGGTCAACAGCCGGCCGGAGCATATCCGCCAGGTGGTTGATGCCAGCTTAGCCCGGCTGAATTTCGAGACGATCGACCTGCTCTACCAGCACCGCGTGGACCCTAACGTACCCATCGAGGACGTGGCCGGGACGGTGAAAGAGCTGATCCAGGCCGGCAAGGTGAAGCATTTCGGCCTGTCCGAGGCCGCCGCCAGCACCATTGCCCGCGCCCATGCCGTGCAACCCGTCACCGCCGTCCAGAGCGAATATTCGCTCTGGACCCGCGAGCCCGAGCCCGAGGTGCTACCGTTATGCGAAGAACTTGGCATCGGCTTCGTCCCCTGGGCGCCTCTGGGGGCGGGGTTTCTCACCGGCACCATCAATGCCCGCACCGATTTCGCGCCCACCGATTTCCGCGCCATTTCCCCACGTTTTACTGAGAAGGCGCGCGACGCGAACCAGACCGTGGTGGATCTACTGCGCCGGATCGCGGCGGAGAAAAGCGCCACCCCGGCGCAGATCGCGCTGGCCTGGCTGCTCGCGCGCAAGCCGTTCATCGTGCCCATTTTCGGTACCCGCCGGCTGGAGCGGGTTGAGGAGAATCTCGGTGGCGCGACCGTTACTCTTTCAAACGCCGACATGGCCGGGATCGAAACCGCCATCAAGGCCATCGAGATTACGGGCGCGCGCCTACCAGAAGCGGTGCTGGCGCTTTCATATCGATAATACAGACATAGCAAGGAATTATTATGAACAAACGTGAACTGGGCCAAAGCGGCCTGACCGTCTCAGCCATTGGCTATGGCTGCATGGGGCTGAACTTTGGCTACGGCACGGCGCTACCGCGCCAAGACGCCGTGGCGCTGATCCGCGCCGCTTATGAGCGTGGCGTCACCTTCTTCGACACAGCCGAGGTTTACGGCCCCTACACCAATGAGGAATTGGTAGGCGAGGCGCTCGAAGCCGTGCGTGACGAGGTGGTGATCGCCACCAAATTCGGCTTCAACATCGTGGACGGCAAAATGGCCGGGCTGAACTCCCGCCCCGCGCAAATCCGCGCCGTGTGCGAAGCCTCGCTCAAGCGCCTGCGCACCGACCGCATCGATCTGTTCTACCAGCATCGCGTGGACCCGGATGTGCCCATCGAGGATGTGGCGGGGGCGGTAAAGGCGCTGACCGATGAAGGCAAGGTAGTGCATTTCGGTCTCTCTGAACCAGGCGCGCAGACCGTGCGCCGCGCTCATGCCGTACAGAAGGTCAGCGCGTTGCAGAACGAATATTCGCTCTGGACACGCGGGCCCGAGACCAATGGCATTCTGGCGGTCTGCGAAGAGCTGGGCATTGGGTTCGTTCCCTACAGCCCGCTGGGCAAGGGGTTTCTTACCGGGGCCATGAGCAAGGACACAAAGCTGATCGAGAATGATTTCCGCCGTATCCTGCCGCGCTTCACGCCCGAAGCCATGACGGCCAACATGGCGCTGGTGGCATTGCTAAAAACCATCGCCGCACGGCACAACGCCACGCCGGCCCAGGTGGCGCTGGCCTGGCTGCTGGCGCAAAAGCCGTGGATCGCGCCCATTCCCGGCACCACCAAGCTGCACCGGCTGGAGGAAAATCTCGACGCGGCAAATCTGCTTCTTACACCCGCCGATCTGGCAGAGATCGAAGCCGCATCGGGCAAAATCCAGATCGAGGGTGAGCGCTATCCAGCACATCTCATGGCAACGGTCGGGCGCTGAGCGCGGCAGGAACCATTGCGGCACAGGAGAACGATGGTGAAATCAGGTTTCGCCATCGTTCTCTCTCATTCACACAAGCAAACTCCAGAACGGCCCGGCCGCTTTTCGTATTGGACGAGCAATTCTCAGAGGGAATCAACAACCCGTTTTCATTTCGCTTGACCGTTGGGAGTTTAACCCGCACACGCAGTCCCGGCGCATGATCCAAAAGCGTTACGCTGCCTCCATGAAACACCGCAATTACCCGCACCAGCGGCAGAGCGAGCCCATGTCCTGGCGTGTTCTGGCTACGATCGAGAAGCGTGCCCTGGTAATCTTTGTGGCAGTATTTAGCTGCATTAGCCACGTGTTTTCATTTGCGGCGCTCCCCCTCAAGCCGTGAGTTTTACGAGGTTATGGGCGGTGCAGATCGTTGCCCATTCTGCTTTGACCTTATCGATACCGCGGAGGAGGAACGGCCGGAAGCCTCTGGCCTGCTTGTCTCTTCCGTCCGCTATGAGATGCAGCGGGCTTCAGGGGCAGGACATTAGACTTACGCTTCGTAGAGCCAAAAGGTTACCTGCCAACCACGCCGCACATAAATTTTTATGCCGCCTGTAACCTTTCCCTTTTTTGTGGCGAACTCGGAATGCGAGGCGCTGGAATTGTCCCGCGCTAAGTTTGCCAAAAGGAAAATATCCATGAAGTTCACCCCCTCCATGCTCATGCTCGGCGCGGCTGTCTCCCTGGGCGGCTTGACGGCCGCGGTCATCCCCACCCATGCGCGCGCGGCCTGCACCGCGCAGACCAGCACTTCCTGTGCGGGTAAAACCGGCGCCTGCGCGGGTAAAACCGGTGCCTGCGCCGGCAAAGCCGCGCCCTGCGCCGCCGCCAAGTGCAAGGCAAACTAAGCCGGGCTTACCCCCTCCGTTCAGAGAGACGCCCGCCATGCCACGAAATGATCGGTGAATCATGCGTGCCAGCCTGGCGGGCATCACACCGCGGCGGCATCAACGGCCGTTTCTGCAAGGAATCTTAGAACCATGAACAGAAGATTTCGTAATTTCATCTCATCCCTTGCCCTGCCGGGCATGGTTCTGTCTGGCTTTTTGCTCATGGGTGCACCAGAGGCCATGGCTGCCACGACCACCCCCTACACCCAGGCCGCGTTCGCAACCGCGATGGCCAACCATACGCCGGTGGTGATCCATATCGAGGCAAGCTGGTGTCCGACCTGCGCACGGCAGAAGCTGGTTTTGAAAGGGCTGGAAAACGACCCGCGTTATGCCGCGCTGGAGATTCTCGATGTCGATTTCGATGCACAAAAGCCCGTGGTACAGCAATTCGGCGCAACAATGCAAAGCACGTTGATTGCTTTTCATGACGGCAAGGAGGCGTTGCGCGCGGTCGGCATCACCAGCAAATCAGACATCGAGACGCTGCTCAACGCTGCGGTTCAGGACTGAGTAGACATCATGCTCACCGCGGTTTTTTTTGCGTTGGTTGCCGGGCTGCTCTCCACACTCTCGCCTTGTGTGGTGCCGGTGCTGCCTTTGGTCTTGGGCGGCGCATTATCCGAACACCGCGCCGGCCCCCTGGCGCTGGCGGGCGGTGTCGCCCTGTCTTTCACGGCCATCGGCTTGTTTGTTGCCACCATCGGGTTCTCCCTGGGGCTGAACCTTGGCGCCTTCCGGCTGCTGGCGGCGGCAATGTTGCTGGCGTTGGGGCTGCTCCTGCTGCTGCCCGGCGCGCAGGCAAGGCTGGCGGTCGCGGCCGGGCCGTTTGGCAACTGGATGAACAGCCGGTTTGGCGGCGGCAAGGGCGTTGGCCTGCGCGGGCAATTTGGCATCGGCCTGTTGCTCGGCGCCATCTGGACGCCGTGTGCCGGGCCAACCCTGGGCGCTGCCAGCCTGCTGGCCTCGCAGGGCAAGGATTTAGGCCATGTGGCGCTGGTGATGCTGATGTTTGGCATCGGCACCGCATTGCCCCTGGTGGGGCTTGGCTTTTTATCACGCGCCACGTTGCTGGGCTTGCGCGGCCGGATGCTGGGTGCTGGCTCCGCCGGCAAAATGCTGCTCGGCGGCGCGATGGTGGCCGTCTCTCTGCTGATGATCACGGGGTTGGACCATCCGTTGGAAGCCTATCTGGTACAAGCCTCGCCCGGCTGGCTCAGCGCCGCCACGACACAATTCTGATGCGCGCGTCCCCAACCCTGCTGGAGCGTGCCGAGGCCGCTGCCGCGCTGGTGGCCGCCCTGGGCGAGATGGAATCCGCCGGGCGAAACATCGTCACCGCATTGGTGGATGGGCAGGATTTTGTCACCGAAACACATTACCCGGCTGATGACGCGCTCGACCCGCACACCCGCGCCCAATATTATTTCCACGCGCACCGGGGGGCAGCGGAGAGCGGCCATATCCATTGCTACCTGCGCGGCGAGGGCACATCCAACCTGACCCATGTGCTGGCGATCGCCCTCGACCATTTCGGCCGGCCGGCGCAATTCTTCACCACCAATCTCTGGGTTACGGCTGATAACTGGCTACCCGCGGAGGCGCTCATCCCCCAACTGCCCCGCCTGGCCTGGCGTGATGCCCCAGCCCCCGCGGCGGTGAACCAGGCGCTGACCGCGTTATGCGTTCTGTACCGGCGCGAGATCGCCGCCCTGCTGCGCCGGCGTGACAAACGCCTGGCCCGCCATGCGGCGGCATCGCAGGCGGACGCCCTGGCCGACGAGGCGCTGGAAATCCTCAGCCGCGCCCGCATCAATTTACCCGGCACCCTCGCCCGTTTGCGCCAAAGCCTGAACCTGCCGGAGACAGACGATGCCGCAGAACCTGCTTCTGGCGGACATCATTCCCCTGGGCGGTGATTGGCCCCGCCGGGCAGACGCTATACTCTGTCCACTCAAGGGAGCGACTATGGCGGAGGAAAACCCAGACTGGCGGATCTGGCTCGCGGCGGCGCAGCTTGGCGATGCGCGCGCCTATGCCCGCGTGCTGCAGGAGGCTCTGCCCTGGCTACGCCGCCGCGCCCGCGCGCGCTGGCCGCAAAGCAGCGCCGCTGACATCGAGGACATGGTGCAGGAAACACTGCTGGCGCTGCATCAGAGCCGGCATCTCTACGACCCCAGCCGCCCCGTGGTCCCGTTTCTGTTCGGGATATTGAAATTTCGCGGCGCCGAAATCCGCCGCCGCCGCCAGCGCCATGCCGGACGGGAGACAGCCATTGACGATGTGCCTGTAACCTCCACGGCCCTCGCGACGAACGACACACAGGATCGGGATGTTGATACGGCCTCGATGATGATGGCGCTCAAGGGCTTGGGCGAGCGTGACAGGCTCGTGTTGAACTTGCTGAAGGTCCGCCAACTTTCCCTGCGCGAAGCCGCCTTGGAGACCGGCATGAGCGTCGTTGCCCTTAAGGTTGCAACATTCCGGGCGATGCAGCGGCTGAAGAAAGCCATGAAGGAGAATATTACACATGAGGACTGAGGAGTTGATCGCCAGCCTCGCGCGTGATCTGCCGCCGGTGCGCCGCGCCGCGCCGCCTGCAACGCTGCTGCTGCGCTGGCTGCTCGTCACCGTGCTGGTGCTTGCAATGGTTGTCTATGCCATGGGTCTGCGGCCAGACCTTGCCGGACTGCTTACGCAACCGCGTTTCGTGTTGGCGGAGTTGCTGGCTCTGACCACAGCGCTTATCTCCGCTTATGCCGCATTCTGTGCCGGGCGGCCGGACGAACCTGGGTGGAAGCTATATTTGCCGGTTGCGGCCCTTGCTCTGTGGCTCCTCGAGCTTGGGCGGCAATGCTTTATTCTATCCCTGCAAACCCACGGCGCGGCGCTCATTCTGCGCCCGGATTTCTTGTGTGTCCCGGCCATTGCAATGGCCGGTTTTGTCCCCGCTGTGGCCATGGTCTGGCTTCTGCGCCGCAGCGCCATGTTTCGCACCACACACGCCTGCCTGTGCGGCGCCATGGCCGCCGCCGCCGCCGCCGAAGTGGCGCTGCCATTATTCCACGCGGCGGATACGATGATGACGGTTCTGGTCTGG
>NZ_JABEVC010000151.1 GCF_013044125.1 Acidocella sp.
GGACGGTGCTGACCCAGGCGGAGGTGGCGGCGGTAGCCGATGCCGGCGGGCGGTTGCTGGTGGCGCCGAATACGGATGCCGGGGTTCTGCGCGCGGCGGCGCGGCGCGGCATGGTGACGATGCCGGGGGTGTTCTCCCCAAGCGAGGCTTTGCTGGCGCTGCGCGCCGGGGCTTCGGCGCTGAAGTTTTTTCCCGCATCCGTGCTCGGCCCGCGCGGCATTGGCGCCATCCGCGCTGTGTTGCCGCCCGATTGCGTGATTGGCGCCGTGGGCGGCGTTGGCGTGGCCGATTTCGCGCCGTATCTGCGCGCCGGTGTGCGGGCGTTTGGGTTGGGCACGAGCCTTTACATGCCAGGAAGCACGGCTGGAGAGGTTGGCGCGCGGGCGCGTGAGACTGTGGCCGCCTATGATGCCGCCCTGGCCGCCGGCGGAAATTAAGCCATAACAGGCTTGTTCTCTGTGCTGGATAACCGATAACCAAATGGCTATGCAGGTTCCCTAACCTCGCGAGACCGGGGACCGGGGAGATAAAGAATGGCCTATCGCCTTGCAAAAGATTGGTTTTTGCGTTCGCGGCTGAAGTTGCGGCATTTGCGGCTGGTTGTGGCGCTTGATGAGCACCGCAACCTGCACCGCGCCGCTGAAGCGATGAATATCGCGCAGCCCGCGGCATCGAAGCTTCTCTCCGAGGTTGAGGATATTCTGAATCAACCATTGTTCGAGCGGCACCCGCGTGGGTTGAAGCCGAATATCCAGGGGGAAATTCTGATCCGCAATGCAAAGATTGTGTTGCGGACGCTGGTGCACGCGGGCGATGAGATTATCGCCATCTCGAATGGAGATTCGGGCGTTGTGACCGTGGGGACGGTCATGGCGCCAATGGTGGAGCTTCTGGTTGAGGCGATTGACCGGGTTCATGCCACGCATCCGCGCTTGCGCATCACCATCGAGCTGGATGTGAGCGGTGTTCTGGCGAATCGCCTGCTTGAAGGCGCTATAGATTTCAGCCTGGCGCGCATTCCTCGGGACATGGATCCGGGGCAGTTTGAGTATCGCGAGCTTTGGGGCGAGACCATTCATTTTCTCTGCCGCGAGGGGCATCCCCTGGCCGAGCGGGATGATCTCACGATCCATGATCTGGCCGCCTGCTCGTGGGTGTTGCAGCCGCGGGGTGCGCCGCTGCGCCGGATGATTGATGACGCGTTTCTCTCGGCCGGGCTGGCGCCGCCGGAGGATGTCATCAGCTCAACCTCCGCCGTGATGGCCATGATCATGGTCGACCGTTCCAACGCGATTACCGCCATGGAGATGCAGGTGGCGAAACTTCTCTCTGGAATGGGGCGGATTCGGATCCTGAATTTTGCGAATCCCTTGAGTGTGGAGCCTTATGGGCTGTTGCGGCTGGGGGAGCGCCCGCTCTCGCCCGGTGCGCTTATCCTGTATGACGCGATTGCCGGCATTGCCGCGGCAAGAGCCAGAACGCCGGAGCTTGCGGCTGCGGCCGGATAGAGGTTCGATAACCAAATGGTTATGTAATGCTGGTAATTTGTTATTTGACGGTTATTGCGGTGGTTCGTATGTAAAGATAGCGTTCGTGCTTTGCGGATGCCAATATAAAAACCGAGGAAACATTATGGTCTATCCTGATCTGACGCCTGGTGTGCGTTTTGGAGGACAATTGTGAGCGCGCCCGCTAAAAAACAGCGCCGCAGCCAGGAATGGTTTGGCAAAAAAGACCGTGATGGGTTTGTGCACCGAAGCTGGATCAAGAATCAGGGGTATCCGGATGATCTCTTCGATGGCCGGCCGATTATTGGCATTTGCAATACATGGTCGGAACTGACCCCCTGCAATGGGCATTTTCGTGAACTCGCGGAATTCGTCAAGCGTGGCGTGTATGAGGCGGGCGGGTTTCCGCTGGAGTTTCCCGTTATGTCGCTGGGGGAGACGCAGTTGCGGCCTACGGCGATGCTGTTTCGCAATCTTGCCAGCATGGATGTTGAGGAAAGCATACGCGGCAATCCGATCGACGGGGTGGTGCTGCTGATGGGGTGTGACAAGACCACACCCTCGCTGTTGATGGGCGCGGCCAGCGTTGGCCTGCCGACAATCGGCCTTTCCGGCGGCGCGATGTTGAATGGAAAGTTCCGCGGCCAGGATGTTGGTTCGGGAACGGGGGTTTGGATGATGTCCGAGGCGGTGCGCGCCGGGCAAATGACCATGGATGAATTCGTGGCGTCTGAGTCCTGCATGCACCGCTCCTCGGGCGTTTGCATGACGATGGGCACGGCATCCACGATGGCGAGCATGGTTGAGGCTTTGGGCATGTCTCTGCCTGAGAATGCGGCCATTCCGGCGGTGGATGCCAGGCGCAAGCGTTTGGCGCAGCTCACCGGGCGGCGCATTGTTGAAATGGTGAATGAGGATCTGACCATCGACAAGGTGTTGACGCGTGAAGCCTTTGAGAACGCGATCCGTGTGAACGCGGCCATTGGCGGGTCGACCAATGCGGTCATCCATTTGATCGCGTTGGCCGGGCGGATCGGTGTTGAACTCTCCCTCGATGATTGGGATCACCTTGGCCGCGATCTGCCCTGTCTGCTCAACCTGCAACCATCGGGAAAATATCTGATGGAGGATTTTTATTACGCGGGCGGGCTGCCTGCGATCATCCGGGAGATCTCGCATCTGCTGCATAACGAGGCGAAAACGGTCAATGGCAGATCGATTGTCGAAAACTCGCAAGCGGCGGCATGCTATAACCGGGATGTGATCCACGCCTATGATGCGCCGTTCAAGGATTCCGCTGGTATTGCTGTTTTGCGGGGCAATCTTGCGGAAAACGGCGCGATCGTGAAGCCCTCGGCGGCGACGCCGGCGCTCATGAAGCATCGGGGCCGGGCGGTTGTGTTTGAGACGATTGAGGATTTTCATGAGAAGATCGATGACGAGTCTCTGGACATCGATGAAAACTGCATCATGGTGCTGAAGAATTGCGGGCCCAAGGGTTATCCGGGCATGGCCGAGGTGGGCAACATGCCTTTGCCACCCAAGGTGCTGCGCAAGGGGATCACCGATATGGTCCGTATTTCCGACGCCAGAATGAGCGGCACGGCTTATGGCACGATTGTGCTGCATGTCTCTCCCGAGGCGGCGGCGGGCGGAGTTCTGGCGCTGGTGGAAAACGGCGACATGATCGAGCTGGATGTGGCCGCGCGGCGGCTGCACCTGGATGTTTCGGATGAGGAGCTGGCGCGCCGCCGCCAGTTCTGGCAGGCTCCCGAGAGCCCGGCGCGCGGATGGTACAAATTATATGTGGATCATGTGCTGCAAGCGGATAAGGGAGCCGATCTTGACTTTCTGGTCGGCGCGAGCGGATCTGTCGTAAAGCGTGAATCACATTGAAGGATGCTGTGATGTCTGCACAATACCCCAGCCTGGAAGGCCGCGTTGTATTTATCACGGGTGGCGGAAGCGGCATTGGCGCCGCACTGACCAGGGCCTTTGCCGCGCAACGCGCGAAGGTCGCGTTTGTGGATATAGCCGAGGCGGAATCGGTTGCACTTGTTGAGGCTGTCGGCAAGGAGACTGGGAACGCCCCATTGTATCTGCGCTGCGACATTCGTGATATCGCGGCGTTACGCGTGGCGATTTCGCAGGTTGCCGCGCAGCTCGGCACGATTAACGTGCTGGTGAACAATGCCGCCAACGACCAGCGCCATGCGATTGCGAGTGTGACGCCGGAATACTGGGACAACCAGATGGCGATCAACCTGCGGCCGATGTTCTTTGCGGCGCAGGCCGTGGTGCCCGGCATGCAGGCGTTGCGCGCGGGGTCGATCATTAATTTTGGCTCGGTGAGCTGGATGATCGGGCAGGGGGGGATGCCCGCCTATACCTCCGCGAAAGCCGCCGTGCACGGGCTGACGCGCGGCCTCGCCCGTGATTTCGGTGGGGATAATATCCGGGTGAATACGCTGATACCGGGGTGGGTGATGACTGAGCGCCAGCTGAAACTTTGGCTGACGCCCGAGGCTGACGCGGAGCGCGCGAAACGGCAATGCCTGCCGCTGCGCGTGCAGCCGGAGCATATTGCGGCCATGGCGCTGTTTCTGGCAGCCGATGACAGCGCGGCTTGTACGGCGCAGCAATATATTATCGATGCCGGATGGGTTTAGCCGGTGGTGCGTGTTCTCGATCCGGCGGCCGCGCTCCTTGGAGAAGGTCCGGTCTGGATCGCGGAGGAGAATGCGCTTTATTGGGTTGATATAAAGGGCCGCCAGCTCAACCGTTATGATATGACCGATGATGCGGTTACGCGCTGGCTTATGCCGGCGCAATTATGCTGGGTTATCGCGCGGCGGCATGCTTCGGGCTTTATCGCTGGTTTGGGCAAGGCAATTGGCGTATTGCATATGTCTGAACCGCCTGTGTTCGAGGCAAAGCTGGATGTGGAAGCGGAGCTGCCGGGCAACAGGCTCAACGATGCGAAGGCTGATGGCGCTGGAAACATCTGGCTTGGCACGATGGATGATACGGAGCGGCGGCCGGACGGCGCTCTCTATGCTTTGGGGGCGGATTTCAGCCTGCGGCGCGAGGATAGTGGCTATGTCGTTGCCAATGGCCCGGCCTTCAGCCCGGACGGTGTGACACTCTACCACACCGATAGCGCGGCGCGTACAGTTTACCGGTTCCGGCGCCGGGCGGATGGAGGGTTGGCTGAACGCGAAGTGTTCGTATGTTTTCAGCCTGAGGACGGCTACCCGGATGGTATGACGGTGGATGCGCAAGGAGGCGTGTGGGTCGCGCATTGGGGGGGAGGGCGTGTAACGCGCTTTCTGCCGGATGGAACACGCGACCGCGCGATCGAACTGCCGGTTTCGCAGGTGACGAGCTGCGCCTTTGGCGGCAAACGGCTGGACCGGCTGTTTGTAACCAGCGCGGCTGCCGGCCTGTCCGCGGCGGCGCGGGCGGCAGAACCGCTTGCGGGCGCGTTGTTTGAACTGGACCCAGGGGTTGTTGGCCTTTTGCCTGGGCGCTTTGCAGGGTGAGGCTGGCGATGGCGGGGGCTATCTGGGTAATATCAGAACGGATATCTCTCGCGCGAAAATGATTATTTGACAGATATCAAGACCGTTCTTAATCGTTAGTGAAACTTACTGCGCGGCGGGCATCTGTCCAAGAGGTGCCATAAGCCGGAATGCCAGGCGTAAAAAAAGGCAACAAGAGGAGGCGTGTCATGCTTTGCATCATTTCCCCGATTCTTTCTGCGGCCTGAGCATGAAGGCCGCGCAGACGTTGAGGCGCCGGAAGCGATTATTCCGTTGATTTCAATAAAAAACGAAATAATCGCCGATTAATTACTCCAAAAACGAAAACAAGAGGAAGCATCATCCAATGACTGACGAGAATTCGGATCTCAATAAAATTTCGCTGCGCCGCCGCATGATCATGCAAGGCGCTCCCGCATTGGTGGCGGCGGCAGGCATGGCCGCCATGGCCAAGCCGGCGCTGGCCGATATGGGCAAAAATGGCCCGCTGCCCGCGCATAAAAAATGGCAGCTCGTTTTCGTCAATCATGTGACGACCAATCCATTCTTTGTCGCCACCCAGTACGGCATTCAGGATGCCTGCGATTATTTTGGCTGCGGCTACCAATGGACCGGATCTGAAACCGCCGTCGTCGGCGAGATGGTAAACGCGATGGACGCTGCGATTGCCGCGAAGGCCGACGCGATCGGCGTGTGCATTGTCGATCCCACGGCCTTCAACGAGCCAACGGCGCGCGCCTTGCAGGCCGGCATTCCGGTATTTGCCTATAATGCCGATGCGCCGGCCAATAGCGGCAACAAGCGTCTCGCCTATATCGGCCAGGACCTGTTCAATTCGGGCTATCAGATGGGCAATCGCATTGTCGATCTGGTCGGCTCTGGCCATGTCGGCTTGTTCATCGCAACGCCGGGGCAATTGAATATTCAACCGCGTATTGATGGGGCAATCGCCGCGATCAAGGCTTCGGGCAAGCCGATCACCTATGATTCCATCGCCAGCGGGGCAACGCTGGACGAGGAGTTGCCCAAGATCAAGGCCTACTACCTGGGGAACCAATCGGTGAAGGGCATGTTCGCGGTGGATGCCGGATCGACGCAATGCGTTGGTCAGGTCATCAAGGAATCGGGTCTGCGCGCCAAGGGGATTTATGGCGGCGGGTTTGATCTGGTGCCGCGGACGCTTGAATATATCGACCAGGGCGTTCTCGACTTCTCCATTGATCAGCAGCCTTATCTGCAAGGTTTTTATACGGTCATGGAAATGGTCATGTTCCTGTCTTCGGGGGGTCTTGTGGGGCCGGCCGATATCAACACGGGTCTTAAATTCGTGACCAAGGCGTCCGTTGCTCCGTACCTTTCGACCAAGACACGGTTTGAAGGCGACAGCACCGTGCAACAGGTTGTTCCACGTTCCGGCGCGATCTAAGGGTAAGATAAGATGACAAGCAGATCGGCGGCGCAGCCGGGTTTAGCATCCACGAAGTCACACTGGCATCATCTCCTGTTGCGATTCATTGTGCGGGCGCCGGAAGCCAGTATTGCGGTGGTTGGGATCATCCTCCTTGTTGCATTTGAGGTGTTGAGTCCTAATTTTCTGACAAACGCGAACCTGAGCACGGTCAGTCAGTTTTTTTCACCATGGGCGATCATCGCCTGTGGCGAGATCATGCTGCTGATCTGCGGGGAGGTTGATCTTTCGGTCGGCCAGGTTTTCGCCTTCGCGCCATTCGTGATGCATTTCACGGCCGCCGCCGGTCTGCCTCTGTTCGCAGGGGTTATCGTGGCTTTGCTTGTCTCTGGACTATTGGGGCTGGCGATCGGTTTTATAACCGTCTTTTTTGGTGTTGCCTCCTTCATCACAACCCTCGGCGCGATGCTGCTCATCAACGGGCTTACGCTGACGTTGAGCGGCGGCTTCCCGATTGACACGCCGAGCACCCCGCTGGCGGCCATTCTGGGCGGGTGGAACTATAGCGAGGTTTTCTGGGCGGCGTTCATCGCGCTCGTGTTGCACCTGGTGCTGCGCAATACGCGCTGGGGGCTGCACACCATCGCGGTTGGGGGCAATCCCACCGGGGCGGCTGAGGCGGGTATTCATACCGCGCGGATCAAGATGGGAAATTTTGTGCTGTGCAGCGTGCTCGGCGGTTTTGCCGGGATTCTCAATGCGTTTCATGTCACCTCCATCGACCCGAATGCCGGCGGCGCCAATGTGATGTTTCTTGCCATAGCATCGGCGGTGATTGGCGGCACCTCCCTACTGGGCGGCTCTGGGACAATTCTGGGTGGATTTATCGGCGCCGCGGTGCTGGGGATTCTTCAGGACGGTTTCACATTGCTGGGCATCAACGCCTTCACCTTTGATATTATCACCGGCGCGGCGATCCTGATCACGATGATCACCAATGTTCAATTCGCCAAGCTGCGGCTCCGGAACCGGATTTAAGACAATGAACACAAACCCATTGACGCTTGAAGCGCATAATATCTCGAAAAGTTTCGGGAACATCCAGGCAATCCGCGACATTTCCCTCACGCTGGCGCGGGGCGAGATGCTGGGCATCCTGGGCGATAACGGTGCGGGAAAATCAACCTTGATGAAAATCCTCACTGGCTATCATCAACAGACATCGGGCGAACTGCTGGTGAATGGCACGAAGGTGATGCTCTCATCGGTGGATCATGCACGCAGCTTCGGGATCGAGTGCGTGTATCAGGATCTGGCGATGATCAATACGCTGTCTGTTTATCATAACATGTTCCTCAACCGTGAGATTTTGCGGCGCGGACCGCTGCCTCTGCTCGACCATAGGGCGATGCGCAAAAAGGCGGAGGCGGCGCTTGAGGATATTGGCGTGAACATTCCATCTGTCGATGTGGAAGTTGGCGCGCTCTCGGGCGGGCAGCGCCAGGCCGTGGCGATTGCGCGCGCCGTTGCCTCGCAGGCCAAAATCCTGCTGCTCGATGAGCCCTTGGCGGCAATGGGCGCACGCGAGGCGGCGCTTATCATTGCGCTGATCGAGCGGTTGAAGGCGCGGGGCGATGTCTCGATGATCATGATCGCGCATAATTACGCCCAGACACTGGATGTAGCCGATAGGGTGATGATGATTCAGCGCGGCACCTGCACTTTCGAGGGGCGCTCGGCTGAGACTTCGGCGGCGGAACTCTTCGATATCGTGCGCCGGGAGTACCAAGCCAACCGGGTGCAGGGCTGAGGGGGCGCGCGCCTGGCGCCGTGGCGTTGCCTCTCCCGGTGGTCTGATTTGTTTTCTACATTGCGTCTGGAGTTATAATGAGCGGCCTGCATCCAAATCCGCCTTTTCGTGGCGTCTTCCCCGTGGTTCCGACGATTTTCGACGAGGCAGGGCGGCTCGACCTGGAGGGGCAACGGCGCTGCCTTGATTTCATGATCGATGCCGGGTCCGACGGGCTGTGCATTCTGGCGAATTTTTCGGAACAGTTCGTGCTGAGTGACGGCGAGCGCGATCTGCTGACAACAGTGGCGTTGGCGCATGTGGCGGGGCGGGTGCCGGTTATTGTTACGACCAGTCATTTCAGCACCCATGTCTGCGCCGCGCGCAGCCGGCGGGCGCAGGATTTGGGGGCGGCGATGGTGATGGTGATGCCGCCGTATCATGGTGCGACCATCCGCGCGGCACAGCCGCAGATTTTTGAATTTTTCCAGGTTTTGTCGGGCACTCTGGATATTCCCATCATGATCCAGGATGCGCCGGTCAGCGGTACGGTCCTGCCGGTGGAGTTTCTGGCGTCTCTGGCGCGCGAGATCGAGCATGTCAGCTACTTCAAAATCGAGGTGCCGCAGGCGGCGGCCAAGCTGCGGGCGCTGATTGCCGCGGGTGGCGCGGCCATCGAAGGACCGTGGGATGGTGAGGAGGCAATCACGCTGCTGGCTGATCTGGATGCGGGCGCCACGGGGGCCATGACCGGCGGGGGGTTCCCGGATCTGATCCGGCCGATTGTGCATGACTATCTGGCCGGAAGGCGCGAGGCAGCGGTGCAGGGCTATGAGCGCTGCCTGCCGCTGATCAATTTCGAGAACCGGCAATGTGGCCTGCTGGCGGCGAAGGCGCTGATGCAAGAAGGCGGGGTGATTGCCTGCGCGGCAGGGCGCCACCCCATTGCGCCGCTGCACCCGGCGACACGCGCAGGGCTGGTTGAGACCGCGCGCCGGCTCGACCCCCTGGTTTTGCGCTGGGCGGCATGACTTGCTCGCTGCCGGCATGATTTGCATATTCAGTTAAACAGCACGAAGGAGCGGGAAAGATGGCAGGCAGGCTGGCGGGAAAAACGGCATTGGTCACGGCGGCGGCGCAGGGCATAGGGCGCGCCAGCGCGGAGGCCTTCGTGCGCGAGGGCGCCAGGGTGATTGCCACGGATATTGCGGATTTTACCCTGGAGGGGGTTGAAACCCGCCATCTGGATGTGACGGCCCCGGGGGCGGCCGAGGCTCTGGCGGCAGAGCTGGGGCACATGGATATCCTTTTCAATTGCGCGGGCTATGTGCACCAGGGCACTGTGCTGGATTGCGACGATGCAGCCTGGGACCGCTCTTTTGCGATTAATGCCACGGCCATGTTCCATACGATTCGTGCCTTTCTGCCGGGCATGCTGGCGGGCGGCGGCGGATCCATCATCAACATGGCGTCTGCGGTGTCCAGCGTGAAGGGGGTCGTGAACCGCTTTGCCTATGGCGCGAGCAAGGCCGCGGTGATCGGCCTGACGAAGTCCGTCGCGGCGGATTTTGTGACGCAGGGCATACGCTGCAATGCCATTTGCCCAGGAACGGTTGAATCCCCCTCGTTGCAGGAGCGCATCCAGGCATTGGCGCTACAGCGGGGAGAGAGCGAGGTGGCGATACGCCAAGCCTTCATCGCGCGCCAGCCGATGGGCAGACTTGGAACGCCGCAGGAAATTGCAGCCCTTGCAGTTTATCTTGGCTCGGACGAGTCAGCCTTTACCTCGGGCGCCATTCATCTCATCGACGGGTGCTGGTCGAACTAAATGCGCCTGAAATCCTCATCCACGCCATGCCGGGCAAAACTGTTGAACCGGTCAATTGTGTTTTGCAATATGGCTGGATCAATTCCGCACTTCGCCGCAAGATCGCTGACGCTGTCCGTACGTTGCAGAAACCCGCTTTTGAGCATCTGATTGCGAATTGATTTTTGTGATAATTCCGCAAACATGTAGCGCTTGAGAAACCTTCCATCCATAATCAGCCAATGGCGTTCATTTGCAGCGCCATGCTTGTACATGATTTTGCCGGTTGCCATATATGAGCGTGCCTTGTTCATGTAACGTTTTGCAGATGCATCAACGATAATGCTACCCGGCAGCGCGCGCAGTCCCAGCGCAAGGCCATTCTGATCCGGCCCCGTCTGGATTGACGGCATCCACCAGCAATCTTCCGTGATCTCCCGCCCTGCGCCAGCATCCGCGCCTTGCGGGCGCGTACATGACTCTCCCGCATCGGGCGCGCAGGTGCTGGCCATGAGGAATTTGTACATGCTCTCCGGTGTCTTCAACGCCGACCGCCTGTTGCACCGGCGCCACGTGGACGGTCACGCTCGGTATCGCTGCGCGTGATTGTTGAAGCGATTCTCTACATGCTGTCGACTGGCTGTTAGGGCCTGTTGATAAACAACTGGTCGTTTACCCTGTGTTGGGGGTGATTGTGTAGTTCCATTCGCCATGGAACTGATGAGGGGAGAGATTGATCGCC
>NZ_JABEVC010000152.1 GCF_013044125.1 Acidocella sp.
ATATAATTAACTCCACTCGTAAGCTCAGCTTAAGAGCGCAGCTTCAGATGATCACACCCAACAGACAAGGCGGTTCACACCGTAGGGATACGCAAAGGCCAACGGCACGAAGTTACCGCGGCCGTTGGTCTGCTGCTCGATCTGCCGGTCAGCCTTCCAGCAACGGACAAACGCCGCCACCCGCCCGTAGGATCCGTCATAACCCCGCCCGGCAAGGTCGGCGTGCATTTGCTTGGGAGAAGAGGCAAATTGAGAAGAACATGCAAGATGCGCGGCGGCGGTTCTGGCGGCCAATGCCCAGCTTCCCCGACCTCAATGCCCTGAATGCCTGGCTTGAGGAACACTGCCTTGAGCAATGGGGGCAGATCCAGCACCGCGCTCTCCCCATCGCCGACGTGCATGCCGCGGAAGTCGCCAGCCTGATGCCGGTGGGGACCTTTGACGGCTTTGTCGTGCATACCAAGCGTGTGTTGCCGACCTGCCCCTTGAACTTCAAGCGCCAACAAACCCAAAGCCAGAAATGACAAATTCACAGCATCTTGACCGTCCCTCGCAACGCGGGACATACCTTCAACCCGGGTTAAGGAACCTCTGCGTAGCATGATTTCGTAGTGTCTGCTGAATGTTTTGACGGTCTTTCCGCTAGAGTTTTCCTTGATGCTTTCGGGATTTGGCGGTTTCCCGCTGATTTTGGGCGCACCTATCCTATGCGGCGCGGAATTGATGTCGAAGAATGTACAGATTTGCCAGCCCGCAGGTTGCGAACAGCCGGTTAGCGTTTTTCTCCAGGCCGCGATACCGCACCTTGGTGAAGCCGAATTTCAGCTTGATGACTCCGATCACATGCTCGACGCGGGAGCGCACCTTGGATTTTTTTCGGTTCCTGGCGCGCTCAGCTTCGTTCACAACACCGCATTTCCTGTAGCGCCGGTTGGTGCGGTCACGCGCGTTGGGCGCCTTCTCTTTGATGACCTCGCTTTGGCCTTGATACGCCTGGTCACCCCAGACATCGCGCTCCTCGCCATGCAGCAGGTCACCCAGCACCGCGCTGTCATGCACGTTCGCCGCTGTCGCCACCACCGAGTGGATCACTTTGCGCCGCCGGTCGACGCCAAAATGCGCCTTCATGCCGAAATACCATTGGTTGCCCTTCTTGGTCTGGTGCATCTCCGGGTCGCGGGCTTTATCTTCGTTCTTGGTTGAACTCGGCGCGTGAATGATCGTGGCGTCCACAATCGTGCCGCTGGAAAGCCGCAAGCCTTTGGCCTCCAGATGTTCGTGAATGAATTCAAACATCCGCCGACCAAAATCATGCGCCTCCAGAAGATGCCGGAAACGGCAGATGGTCGTCTCGTCGGGTACCGGCTCGCGGCCAAGATCAATGCCGACAAACCGCCGCATCGAGAGCGAGTCGTACAACGCCTCTTCGGCAGCAGGGTCAGACAGGTTGAACCATTGCTGCAGGCAGTAAATCCGCAGCATTCGCTCGACGCCAAAAGGCCGCCGGCCGGTCTCGCCCTTGGGATAAAATGGCTCAACCAGGCCGCAGAGTGCCGCCCACGGGATCACTGCATCCATCTCAGCCAAAAACGCCGCGCGCTTCGTCGTCTTCGCGTACCGATCAAATCCAGCCGTCGAAAATGTCGTTTGCTTCAAAGCCGCCCCCATCAATGCGGGGGCAATTTACAAAAATCGAATTGATAAGGGAATCAGAAACTTATGCAGAGGTTCCTTAAATCTCAGTGGAAATCAACAGGCATGGGCTGAAAAGTTGAAGATCAGCGTCTGTCATATCCAGCCGGGCAAGCCCCAGCAGAATGCCTATGTCGAGTGCTACAACAGGACCGTGCGGCATGAGTGGCTGAACCAGTACATCATCGAAAGCATAGAGGAGGCACAAAACTACGCCACGAAATGGCTCTGGACGTACAACAATGAACGCCCCTATATGGCTTTAGGCGGGACCACACCCGTTCAAGAACTCAAACGCGCCGCGTGAATTCTACAAATACGCCCCGTTAAAAACGATGGGATTACCATCAACGCTGGCAGACGCTATCGAAAAGTGTGAGACTTAAATGATTTCATTGCGCCACTTTAAACAGCCATTATTAATCAGTACGTAGATATCCCGACATATTTTACTTGACACCAGGGGTCGGGTTGGATTCTTTTATCGTTATGAGAGACGATGACGCCCGCAAACTGGACCACGCGACGCTGGAAGCGCTTCGCATTCGCGGGGTTGGTTTGGTTCAGAAGGGTGAGAGCCCCGAGGTTGTTGGCAAAGCACTGGGCCTGAACCGCACCACGATCTACGAGTGGCTAGCGATGTACCGTCGCGGCGGCTGGGGCGCGTTGAAGTCGAAGCCGGTTCCTGGCCGCCAGCCGAAGTTAAGCGGCAAACAAATGAAGTGGGTGTACGATACGGTAACGCAGAAGAACCCTCTGCAGCTTAAGTTTGCATATGCGCTGTGGACGCGCGAGATGGTGGCCTCGGCGATCAAGACTAAGTTCGGGGTTAAACTCAGCGTCGTATCGATTGGCCGCTTGTTGGCTCAACTTGGCATTACCTCGCAGAAGCCACTGCACCAGGCGATCGAGCGCG
>NZ_JABEVC010000016.1 GCF_013044125.1 Acidocella sp.
CGAAACCCCCAGATCAACCACCGCGCCATCCAGCGGCCCGACCCCGGCCTCGTCCAACAATTTTTTAAGCTCGCTGATCCTGCCTTGAAAAATCTCTAACCGGCCAGGATACTCGCGGGCCATCTCGCGCCCGCGCGCCACCGCCGCCGGGTCGCGGTCGATGGCGAACAAGCGGCAATCGGCGGCGTCGAGAATCGCCTTCGCATAGCCGCCGCCGCCAAACGTGCCGTCCAGATAAACGCCGCCCGCACGCGGACGCAGCATCGCCACCGCCTCATCGCGCAACACCGGAATATGGGAGAACCCGCTCATGCCTGGCCTCCTGACACAGCTGCCCGCGCCGCCGCCAGATGCGCAGCCCCCGCCGCCGGCTCCCAGATATGAAAATTATCGCCCCGGCCAAAAAACGCCACCGCATCTTTAATACCAGTCAGCGCCAGCGCGCCGGGAGGCAGCACAATCCGCCCCTCCTTATCGGTCTCCAGCTGCCACGCATCGGTGAACAAGCGCGAGACGGTCTCATCATAGGCCGCGTCCAGCCGGTCGTATTTGCTGAGTTCCTTACGCGCCATCTCCGCATAAGCCGAAGGCGCCCAGGCCTCGATACAGCCCTTGATATGCGAGGGACACAAAACCAGCGGAATCGCCCCCGGCTCGCTTTTCAGAATCGCGCGGAAGGGCGCCGGAATGGAAACCCGCCCCTTCACATCCAATCGATTCTCGTGCTTGCCAAAAAACAGCGACATTGGGGGGTTCTCGTTGGGGCTTCACATATCCCGCATGGGATCACATGGGATTTCTCCCCACTATCATGTTCCACACCCCCACGTCAAAGACAATCAAGTTGATACGGCCTCGATTCGACACGATTCACCACGGCCCCGCCTGCGAAGTTTCAGACTCTATGTTTCTGTTTTGTTCTCATCTCTTGCCGGCATCAAACCCTGCGGCAGAGAATATCCAGACGGTCTGTAAGCCGGGTTCTGTCCACATCTTTAACGATGCTGGACGGCCATTCCTCTGGGACGGACCTTGCGGCCCGCCTCAACGCGACCAACCCGGGCGGCGGGTCGAAAATACCCCCGCGTTCATATCCTGAGATACAACGCCGGCCGCCCCTATTCGGTCTTGCTCCCGGTGGGGTTTACCCTGCCAACCCTGTCACCAGGGTTGCGGTGCGCTCTTACCGCACCGTTTCACCCTTACCCCGGACAAGCCGCGGCGGTTTGTTTTCTGTGGCACTGTCCCTGGGGTCGCCCCCGCCGGCTGTTAGCCGGCACCGTATTTCCGTGGAGCCCGGACTTTCCTCCAGCGGGTTGCCCCGCCAGCGGCCGTCCAACCGTCTGGATGCGCGCTCATAGCACCTTTTCAGGCCTGCGCGTCAATCAGCGCCCGCACCGCCGCCGCGCGCCCGGCCGTCAGGGCATCGGCCGCCCCGCTCAGATGCTCCGGCAAAAAATGCAGCTGAAACGCGATGATCACATCGCGCGCGGCAAAGCGCGTATCATAGCCGATCGCCGCCAGATCATCGAGCAAATCCCCCGGCGGCGCGAATGCATCGCTCCACAGCCCAACCCCCGCCGCCGCCAGCGCGCGCCAGCCGAACAATTCGCCGGGGTCCTGCTTGCGGTCCGGCGCAATGTCGGAATGTCCCACCACATTGCGCGCCACAATCGCAGGCCAGCGGCCTAGCACCTCCAGGCACAGCGCCGTCACCGCCGCCATCTGGCGCTCGGGAAACGCGCGATAGCCAAATTCATGCCCCGGATTGACGATCTCGATGCCGATTGAAGCATCATTCAGCCCGCTCACACCGCGCCAAAAACTCACCCCCGCGTGCCAGGCGCGCTTCTCCTCGGCCACCAGGGCATAAACCGCCCCATCCTCATCCACCACATAATGCGCCGAAACCTTCGCCACGGGGTCGCGCAACCGCGCAATCGCCGCCCCGGCGGTCCGCATGCCGGTATAATGCAGCACCAGAAATTCAACCCCGCCCGGCCGTTCGTCAAAATTCGGCGAAGCCGCCGGAATCAAAGCTTCCGCTCGCGCTTGATGGTGTCATACGCCGCGTTGATCCGCGCCACCCGGTCGGAGGCTTTCTTCACCGCCTCGGCGGGCACGCCCTTGGCCGCCAGCGTGTCCGGATGGTTCTCGCGCATCAAAGTCTTCCACCGCGCGCGGATCTCCTCTTTCGTGGCCTGCGGTTTCAAGCCCAGCACGGCATAGGAATCCTCAACCGGCGGCGGGGCCATCGCACCGCCGCGCGCGGCACGCTGCGCCGCGTCCAAATCCAGCCCGAACCCATGCGCCACGCGGGAGAGAAAATCCGCCTCCGCCGCATTCACCGGGCCATCCGCCCGCGCGATCTGGTACAACCCGCCCAGCACCTGCTCCAATATACCCGGGCTGTCCGAGAACGCCTGGCCGAGTTGCACGGCATAACTCTCAAACCCGGCCGCCGACTCGCGCGCACTATCAAACAGCCGCCCCACCTCGGCCACGCTGCCCTCGGGGATGGCAAAACTGCGCCGGAACGCATCTATCTCCACCCGCCCCACCGGCCCGTCGCATTTGGCCAGCTTGGCCGCCAGCACCGTCACGCCCACGGCAAAAATCTGGTCGCGCCGCCCCAGCATCGCCGCCGCCCGCGCGCCATCAAACGGCAGCGGCCTTCCCGCGAAGCTGAATCCGTTCAGATTCCCCTCATCGGCGGCATGCCCCATGGCCGCGCCAAACAGCGCGCCCACCGGCCCGCCCATGGCAAAACCCGCCATACCCCCAATAATCTTGCCCCAAATCGCCATATGCCTAACCTACCATAGCCCGGCCCTTGAACCCAACCCGACAATCATACATCAACCACACCATCTTTCACGGCGGAATATATGACAGGCTGGCAATTCTGGATCGATCGCGGCGGCACCTTCACCGATATCGTCGCCCGCGCCCCCTCGGGCCAGATCACCACCCGGAAACTCCTCTCCGAGAACCCTGAACACTACCAGGACGCCGCCCTGGCCGGCATCGCCGCCTGCCTCGGCCTGCCCCCCGGCGCCGCCATTCCCCCTGGCCTCATCGAACACGTCAAAATGGGCACCACCGTCGCCACCAACGCGCTGCTGGAACGCAAGGGCGCGCCCACATTGCTGCTGGTCAACCGCGGCTTCGCGGATCTGCTACGCATCGGCAACCAGTCCCGCCCCCGCCTGTTCGAGCTTGAAATCAAGCTCCACGGCATGCTCTACCGCAAGGTGGCCGAAGTCTCCGCCCGCACCGGCGCGGACGGCACCATCGTCGAACCGCTGGACGAGGCCGCCGCCCTGCAAACCCTGCGCGCCGCCCGCGCCCAGGGCATTCTCTCCGTCGCCATCGTCCTCATCCACGCCTGGAAATACCCGGAGCAGGAAAAGCGCCTCGGCGAACTCGCCGCCCAGGCGGGTTTCACCAGCATCTCCCTCTCGCATATCGCCAGCCCCCTGCTCCGCCTCGTCCCGCGCGGCGACACCACGATGGCTGACGCCTACCTCTCGCCCATCCTCAAACATTACGTCGCCCAGGTTTCCCAGGGCTTAAACCACGCGCCCCTCTATTTCATGCAATCGCACGGCGGCCTCGCCAGCGCGGAAAATTTCTCCGGCAAGGATGCCGTCCTCTCCGGCCCCGCCGGCGGCATCACCGGTGCCGCGCGCACCGCCGCCCAGGCCGGGTTCCACCGCGTCATCGGGTTTGACATGGGCGGCACCAGCACCGACGCCGCCCTCTACGACAACGGCTTCGCCCATGCCTTCGAGACCGAGATCGCCGGCGTGCGCCTGCGCGCCCCCATGCTCGCCATCAACACCGTGGCCGCCGGCGGCGGCTCCATCCTCGGTTTTGACGGCGCCCGCCTGCGCGCTGGCCCCGAGAGTGCCGGCGCCAACCCCGGCCCCGCCGCCTACCGCAAGGGCGGCCCGCTCACCATCACCGACGCAAACATCCTGCTCGGCAAAATCCTCCCCCATCATTTCCCCGCCATCTTCGGCCCCAATGGCGATGAACCGCTCGACACCGCCATCGTGCACACAAAATTCACCGCCCTGGCGCAACAGGTCGCCACCGCCACCGGCATTGCGGCCACCCCGCAATCCCTGGCCGAGGGCTTCATCCGCATCGCCGTCGCCAACATGGCCCACGCCATCCGCCAGATCACCGTGCAACGCGGCATCAACCCGGCGGATTTCACCCTCGCCAGCTTCGGCGGCGCGGGCGGCCAGCACGCCTGCCTGGTGGCTGACGAGCTAGGCATGGACACCATCTTCATCCACCCCCTCGCCGGCGTGCTCTCCGCCTATGGCATCGGCCTGGCTGATTTCACCCTGGTACGCGACCAGGCGGTTGAACACCCCTTCACGCCCGAATGCATCGCCCTCCTCACCGCCACCGCGGCCAACCTGACGCAAAACGCCACCACCGCCCTGCGCGGCCAGAACCCCGGCGCGCAAATCACCACGGCCACCACCGTTTTGCTGCGTTACGCGGGCACAGACACAGCTCTGCCCGTCCCGCTCACCACCCACGCGCAAATGGCCGGGCAATTCGCTGCCGCCCACCAGCGCCTCTTCGGCTTCACCACGCCCGAAAAACCCCTCGTCGCGGAAACCGTGGTGGTTGAAGCCACAGCCCCCGGCGCGCATGTCCCCGAGCCCCAAATTTCCGCCAAATCCCGCTCCGCCCCGCTGGAGACCGTCAATATCTTCACCGGCGGAAATCCCCTCGCCACCCCGGTCTATGACCGCGACGCCCTGGGCGCTGGCACCATAATCCCCGGCCCGGCCATCTTGCGCGAACAGAACGCCACCACCGTCATCACCCCAGGCTGGAGCGCCAGCATCACCGCGCAAAACCACTGCATCCTGCGCCGCACCACCCCGCGCGAGGCCGTCATCATCGCCGACCCCTCCTGGCCCGACCCGGTGCTGCTCGAGCTTTTCAACAACCTCTTCATGGCCATCGCCGAGCAGGCCGGCACCGTGCTGCGCAACACCGCCCAGAGCGTGAACATCAAGGAACGGCTTGATTTCTCCTGCGCCATATTCGATTCAACCGGCGGGCTTGTCGCCAACGCCCCGCATGTCCCCGTCCACCTCGGCGCCATGGGCGCTTCCGTCCGCCATGTCATCGCCCGGCGCGCCGCCACCCTCAAACCCGGCGACGCCATCGCCCTCAACAACCCCTACGCCGGCGGCACCCACCTGCCGGACATCACCCTCATCACCCCCGTCTTCGACGAAGCCGGCGAAACCATCCGCTTCTTCACCGCCTGCCGCGGCCACCATGCCGACATCGGCGGCCTCACCCCCGGCTCCACCCCGCCATTTTCAAAAACGCTTGAAGAAGAAGGGGTTGTGATCGATAATTTCCTCCTCGTCTCAGGCGGCGTCTTTCAGGAAAACGCCTTGCGCGGCCTGCTCGCCGCCGCCCGCCACCCCGCCCGCAACCCGGACCAGAACATCGCCG
>NZ_JABEVC010000153.1 GCF_013044125.1 Acidocella sp.
CAAGCCTAAACCTAATGAAAACCTAAACCCCGCCCTAAAACGAAGCCCAGAAACGCCACCAACGTATCCCTTCCCAGCCTATTCAATTGTCAAATAACAGTAGCAACTTTTGCCTTGACTAGAAGCCGACATAAAAGGCATCGTCTCCGATGCCTTGGTGCCGTCCGCGTCGTCTCAGCGTGGAGCGGCTTCTACGCCTGAGTGACCCAGGCTGTCAACGCAGGTTCACAAACTTTCAAACCACCGCAAACCGCCGCTTTTCCCGTCACCTCGCCGCCAAACCCGCGGAAAGCCTGGTTTTTTGCATCGCAGCATTTCCGCTATGCTGGGAGCGCATGCCGTCCCAATCCCCTGCCGGCACACCCCAATAACCCGCGCAAACCCTAAGCCTGGGGCCGTTCCAACCGCCCTGTGAGATTTTTTTTCAGAAATTTTTCAGGCCGGTTGCGTCCCCGCCGCTAACCCGCGCCGCACCCAGACGAATCACCGCGCAAACCCAGCGATTCCCCCAGAGGGCGCCAAGCCCCCCGGGGAGAATCGCCTCTACGCGGCTTCGGCCAGATGCCCCGCGATCACCAGCCCGGCATCCGAGGCGCTCACCTGCACGCTCTCGCCATCCTTCACCGCCCCCTCCAGAATCAGCCCGGCCAGCGGATTCTGCAGGTTGCGCTGGATCACCCGTTTCAACGGCCTCGCCCCATACACCGGGTCATACCCCGCCTGCGCCAGCCAGTCGCGCGCGCCCTGGTCCAGCGTAATGCGAATGTTGCGGTCCGCCAGCAGCCCTTCCAGGTGCCGCAGCTGGATGGTCACGATCGTCCCCATATCCGCCCGCTGCAAACGCCGGAACAGCACGATCTCGTCCAGACGGTTCAAAAACTCTGGCCGGAAATGCTCGCGCACCCGCCCCATCACGGCCGCCTCGGCCATGCGCACATCCTCGCCCTCGTGCTGCGCCGCCAAAATATCCGAGCCGAGGTTGGAGGTCAGCACGATGATCGTATTACGGAAATCCACCGTCCGCCCCTGCCCATCGGTCAGCCGCCCGTCATCGAGCACCTGGAGCAGAATGTTGAACACATCCTCATGCGCCTTCTCAACCTCGTCGAAGAGAATCACCTGGTAAGGCCGGCGCCGCACCGCCTCGGTCAGCACACCACCCTCATCGTAGCCCACATAGCCCGGCGGCGCGCCGATCAGGCGTGAGACCGCATGCTTCTCCATGAACTCGCTCATATCGAAGCGCACCATCGCCCGCTCATCATCGAAGAGAAACTCCGCCAGCGCCTTGGTCAACTCGGTCTTGCCCACGCCCGTCGGCCCCAGGAACAAAAAGCTGCCAATCGGCCGCCCCGGGTCCTGCAACCCCGCCCTGGCCCGGCGCACGGCGTTAGAGACCGCGACCAGCGCCGTCTCCTGCCCCACCACGCGCTGGCGCAGGCTGTCCTCCATCTTCAGCAGCTTGATCCGCTCGCCTTCCAGCATCTTCTCCACCGGCACCCCGGTCCAGCGCGAAACAACCGCGGCAATCGCCTCTTCCGTCACCGCGTCATCCACCAGCCGCTCTTCGCTCTTGGCCGCCAGTTGCTTCTCCAGCGCCGGGATCTCGCCGTACAAAAGCTCCGATGCCCGGGCCAGATTCCCCTTGCGCTGCGCCAGTTCCACCTCATTGCGCGCCTGGTCCAGCTGCTCCTTCAGCCTTTGCGTCGCGTTCAGCTGGTCCTTCTCCGCCTTCCACGCGGCGCTCAGCGTGGCGGATTTCTCCTCCAGCGCCGCCAGCTCGTGTTCCAGTTTTTCCAACCGCTCGCGGGAGGCCGAGTCGCTTTCCTTCTTCAGCGCCACCCGCTCGATCTTTAACTGCACCAGCCTACGGTCCAGCTCATCCAGCTCCTCGGGCTTGCTGTCCACCTGCATGCGCAGCCGCGAGCCCGCCTCATCCATCAGGTCAATCGCCTTATCGGGCAAAAACCGGTCGGTGATATAGCGGTTGGAGAGCGTGGCCGCCGCCACCAGCGCCGCGTCGGAGATCCGCACCCCATGGTGCAGCTCATATTTCTCCTTAATCCCGCGCAGAATCGAGATCGTATCCTCCACGCTCGGCTCCTCCACGAACACCGGCTGAAACCGCCGCGCCAGCGCCGCATCCTTCTCCACATGCTTGCGATATTCATCGAGCGTGGTCGCCCCCACGCAATGCAGCGCGCCGCGCGCCAGCTCCGGCTTCAGCAGGTTGGAGGCGTCCATCGCCCCATCGCCCTTGCCAGCACCTATCAGCGTGTGCATCTCATCGATGAACAAAATCACCTCGCCCTGCGCGCTCTCAATCTCCTTGAGCACCGCCTTCAGCCGTTCCTCAAACTCGCCGCGATACTTGGCCCCGGCCACCAGCGCGCCCAAATCCAGCGACAACACACGTTTGTTGCGCAGGCTCTCCGGCACATCCCCGTTCACAATGCGCAGCGCCAGCCCTTCCACAATCGCGGTCTTGCCCACACCCGGCTCGCCGATCAGCACCGGATTGTTCTTCGTCCGCCGCGCCAGAACCTGTATCGTACGGCGGATCTCCTCATCGCGGCCGATCACCGGGTCCAGCTTCTGGTCGCGCGCCAGCTGCGTCACATCGCGGGCATATTTCTTCAGCGCGTCAAACTGCTGCTCCGCCGTGGCGCTATCCACCTTGCGCCCCTTGCGCACCTCGGCCACCACGCGCTCCAGCGCCTGCGCACTCGCCCCCGCGGCCTTCAACGCGCGCCCCGCAGGCGTATCGCTCGCCGCCAGCGCGATCAACAACCGGTCCTGCGCCACGAATTCATCACCCGCCTTGGTTGCCGCCTGCTGCGCCGCGTCGAGCACGCGCACCATATCGGGCGTAATGCCGGGTTGTCCGGCGCCTGCCCCCTGCACCTTGGGAATTTTCGTAACCGCCAGATCCACCGCCTGCTTCGCCGCCTGGGCATCGCCCCCGGCCATACGGATCAACCCGCTCGCCGCGCCTTCCTCATCATCCAAAAACGCCTTCAACAAATGCTCGGGCGTAATCTGCTGGTTATATTCGCGCATCGCGATCGTCTGCGCCGCCTGCACGAACCCGCGCGCACGTTCGGTGAATTTCTCAAAATCCATAATTTTTGCTCCTACGCAAACATTCGTCCCTCAAAAGGCAACCGGATCACTGTCCCTCAATAGGCAACAGCAACTTGCCAAATCCATATTGGCACCGCCATGATCCAGCTCAAGAGGGGGGTCACCGTTGCACATCGAATCACTCTACCGCTACCCGGTCAAAGGCCTCCCGGCGGAGCCCCTGGCCAGCGCCGCCCTCACCCCCGGCCGCTGCATCCCGTGGGACCGCGCCTTCGCCCTCGCCCAGGGTGACGCGGCGCTAAACCCCGCAAACCCCGCCTGGGTCTCCAAAACCAATTTCATGTGCCTGCTGCGCAACGCCAGCATCGCACAGCTGCAAACCCGGTTTGACGAAACCGCCAGCCAGCTCGCCATCACCGCGCCCAACGGCCAGAACATCGCCGCCAACCCGCTCACGCCGGAGGGCCGCACCGCCCTAACCGCTTTCCTCACCGCCTGGCTCGGCACAGAATCGCGCACCGGCCCGCTCGGCCAGCGCCCCGCCTTCCATTATTTCGAATCCCACAGCTTCTGCGATCATCAAACCCAGGTCATCAGCCTCATCGGCCTCGGCTCGCTCAAAGCCCTGGAAGCCGCCGCCGCCGCCCCGCGCGGCAAACACCGCTTCCGCGCCAACATCTATATCGAGGAAATCGCCGCCTGGGCCGAATTCTCCTGGCTCGGCAAAACCCTGCAGATCGGCGAGGCCACCCTGCGTGTGCATGAACGCATCGGCCGCTGCGCCGCCACCACCGTCAACCCCTGCACCGCCATCCGTGACGCCAATCCCGTGCGCGAACTGCAAAAAAACTTCGGCCATACCGATCTTGGCGTCTACGCCGAAGTCCTCACCCCCGGGGTCATCCGCCCCGGCGACACCATCGCCTCGCTCTAACCCCGGCGGCGGATCAGCGGCCCAACCTGGCTCAAATAATCCTTCTTGCCGATGCTCACCCCATGATGGCGCAAAATCCCGTACGCCGTCACCACATGGAAATAAAAATTCGGCAGCGCCCAGGCCTGCAACAGCTGCAGCCCATCCATCGCGATCACCAGATCGCCCGGCAGATCGATGCTGACCTCCCTCGCCTCAGCCCCCTCGAATGCCGCCGCATCCACGCTCTTCAAAAAAGTGATGGTCGCGGCGATTCCTGCCTGCAAATCCTCCATCCCGGCCTCGGTAAAGCCAAATACCGGCACCGCCTGCCCGGTCAGCCGCAACACGCAGCTCTTGGCATGCTCGCAGGCAATCTGCACCTGCTGCTTCAAGGTAAACATATCCGGCGCCAGCCGCGCATTCACCAAATCCAGGTTTTTCTCCCGCCCACGCGCCGCGCCCTTGCCGAGAATTCCCGATAAGCTCTCCAGCACCGGCACAAAACTGCCCACCGACATGCCATACATTGAAATCGTCATTGCTCAGGCTCCCGCTTCTCTGTCTTATATATAGCCACTATACAGCCACACGCGGCATCCCCGCGCATCAACCCACGCCGAACCGCCGCCCCCGCAACCTGCCCGCAACGCGCTTGCGCAGCCCGCCGGCCCAGGCCACATCCGCCAGCCGCCGGTCCAGAAACCACAGCACGGCCTCCTCATCCGCCGAGCGGTCATGCACCCAATAGAGAATCGTCGCGGCCAGCACCGCCGCCAGCAACCCCCGCTTGGTATACCAGTTGAAATCCGCCGACTTGTCCCCCGCCGCATGCCACACCGCATCCGCCATGCCCGCGTTGATGCGCAGCCCCCGGAGCAAATTCCCCGGCAGGCTCAGCCAGGAGAGCGCACGCCGCACCGCCTCCTTGTTCCCGGCATTTTGCTCAAACCATATCGCGGCAACCGCCCGCACCCGCGCGGGCGTCCGGTAGGCGGCCAGGTCCGCCTGCGCCGCCGCCGTCTCCATGCGTACAAAGCTCCAGGCAAAAAACGCCTCGATCATCTCCCCCGCCCCGCCGGGAAACAGCAACGCCGCATCCTCCGGCGCCTCCCCCGCATCCGCCAGGGCGCGGCCAAGCGCCGTCACATTCCACCCGTCAAACGCCGCATGCCCCGGCAGCGCCTCCAGCACCCCCGCCATCTCCTCGCCAATCCGCATCACAAAACCTCCCCAGGAAGCGGCACCGGATTCCGGTCCATTTCCTCATTAAAGCCAAAATACCTGAAATCGCGCATCCGCATCGGATACATCACCCCGTCCAGATGGTCCGCCTCATGCTGCACCACCCGCGCCGCGAATCCCTCCAGCACCATATTTAGCGCCTCGCCCTCAACCCCCAGCCCGCTCAGCTGCACCTTTTTATAGCGCGGTACCGCGGCCCGCAGCCCGGGAATGGAGAGACACCCCTCCCAACCCAGCTCCATCTCCTTATCCAGCGGCGTCACCACCGGGTTGAACACCGCCGTCAGCGGCAGCGCCCCCCCGCTCCCCGCGCGGGACTCCGGCACATAAAAAACGAACAGCCGCACACTCGCGAACACCTGAGGCGCCGCCAGCCCCACGCCGCCAGCATCCTTCAGCGTCGCCACCATATCCGCGAGCAACCGGCGCCCCTCCGCCGCCCGCACGTCCTCAACCTCCGCCGCGCGGGCCAGCAACACGGGGTGCCCCATCCGGGCTATTTTCAAAATCGCCATGGCTGCATAAATGGTCTAGCAGAAATGATTTGGCTACCGGCAAATCTATGCTATAGCCGCCCCAATCTTCGCGGACACGGCCATCCCGGCCGCGTTTCGCCGTTTATTTTGGGCGTTTTTTAGGAGTTTTCGGCCAAGTGCAAGTTCTCGTTCGTGACAATAACGTCGACCAGGCGCTGAAGGCGCTCAAAAAGAAGCTTCAGCGCGAAGGCGTGTTCCGCGAGATGAAACTCCGCCGCCATTATGAGAAACCCTCCGAGCGCCGCGCCCGCGAAGCCGCCGAGGCTGTGCGCCGCGCCCGCAAGATGGAGCGCAAGCGCATCGAGCGCGAAGGCTTCTAAATCCCCTTTTTGCGGGAATCATCGCCCTGAAAACAGCCGGAAATCAGCGCCTTAGGCGCCGGTTTCCGGCTTTTCTGTTTCCAAATCCCGCCCTCCCGTCATTCTTACGCTGGCCACGATGAACGCCGCGCAGCTTTCCGCCCACCATTGCGCACCCGCCGCGATCAAATTCCCGGCGGTGCGTAGGCGCCTCTCTTTGCCATAAGCCCCCCGCGAAGCCAGACGGGCACCATGGCGACATCCACCGCAAACCAAATCATATCGTTGCTCCGTTTTGGCACAACGTCCCGTTTTGGCGCGGGCAGAGATGAGGCTGGTACACTTCGCATTCCAAAAACCCCGCGCAAATGGCCGTATGATTCATGGTACGGTAATTGCTTAATAGTATTTCATGCCTTCGCTAGAAAGGCTTGTCCAAGGTTTTAGGCGATTACAGAGGAAACAACGATGCTTGATGCCGCCACTAAATACGCTCTACGGCCTGGGTGCGGGCGTGCGGCCGCGTGAGGGCAGCCGCATTGGCCACGAAAATCATACGATAATCCGCGGCCATGACCAGCAGGCCAAAAACCTGCCCGCGGGCTGATCGCGAAGCTGACCGCAGAACACGCAAGGTGAAGATATAAATTATAAATATATCGATCAAAGAATAGGCCGGGCCAGCATTTTCTCAACCGGCCATGCGTGCGCGACGAAGCCAGCTGGAAACTTCGCCGCAAAACCAACCAAGAGCGTACCACAAAACAAACACATGCCGCCAAAACGGCGCATTTAAAATAATGAAGGGGACACAATCGGAATGACGAAAAAATCGAATTTTGCGCGCCGTCTGCTCGCCACCGCGGGCTGGGGCGTTTGCGCCGGCCTGCTCGCCACAAGCCTGCCGCGAAGCGCGCAGGCCGGCCAGGATGCCTACACACCCGTAACAGCCTCGATGCTGGACGGCGCGCAGTCCAATGATGGCTGGCTGATGTTCAACCGCGACTATAGCGGCCGCAACTACGCACCGTTCACGCAAATCACCCCACAGAACGTCGGCAAGCTCAGCGTCGCCTGGACCTCCGGCAAGATCGATATTCCGGACGGCTTCGAAGACACCCCCATCGTCAATGGGGATTACATGTTCGTCACCACGCCCAAGGACCACGTCATCGCCTATAATGCCGTGACCGGCGCCAAACTCTGGGAATATGACTACCAGGTTCCCGCCGCGGCCTATAAAACCGTCTGCTGTGACACCAACAATCGCGGCGTTGCGCTATCGGGCAATCTCGCGATCTTCGGCACGCTGGACAACCACGTCGTAGCGCTTAACGCGCAGACCGGCGCGGTGGTCTGGAATGTGTCGATTGAAGATCCTGGCATTGGTTACTCGATCTCCGAGGCGCCGCTGGTGGTCAACGGCAAGGTCATCATCGGCTCCGGCGGCGGCGAATACGGCGCCCGCGGCTTCATCCAGGCGCTTAACGCACAGACCGGCGCGAAACTCTGGAAGACCTACACCACCGCAGCCCCCAACCAGCCCGGCGGCGACACCTGGCCCGCCGGCGCCTACAAGACCGGCGGCGGCGCCCCCTGGATGACCGGCACTTACGATCCAGACACCAACACCCTGTTCTGGGGTGCGGGCAATCCCGGCCCGTGGCTCGCCACCATGCGCCCAGGCAAAAACCTCTATACCGACTCCCTGCTCGCCATCGATCCCGACACCGGCGCGCTGAAATGGTACTACCAGTACACCGCGAACGACACCTGGGACTATGACGGCGTGAACACCCCGATGCTCACCGACCTCACCTACAAGGGCAAAAACTACAAAGCGATCGTGGAAGCCAACCGCAACGGCTATTTCTACGCGATTAACCGGACAACCGGCAAACTCATCTATGCGAAGGTTTTCGTCCACGACACCTCGATCAAAGGCATCGTGAACGGCCAGGCCGTCGGCAACGACGCCGTGCGCCCCGCGCTGGACAAGACCATCTTCACCTGCCCCAGCTTCCTCGGTGGCAAGAACTGGTGGCCGGCCGCCGTCGATCCGGCGACCAACATGGCCTACGTCCCCACCCTGCACGCCTGCATGAGCATGACCGGCGTACCGGTAAGCTACGCCGCGGGTCTGCCCTTCCTGGGCGAGACCTTCAAGATGGAACCCGATCCAACCAGCCCGGGCGTGCTCGGCTCCTTCCAGGCGATCGACCTCTCCACCGGCAAACAGGTCTGGCAGAAGAAAACCGCCGCCCCCTGGGATGGCGGCGCCCTGGCGACGGCTGGCGGTGTCGTGTTCAGCGGCACGCCTAACGGTCATCTGCTCGCCTTCGACGGCAAGACCGGCAAAACGCTCTGGAAGAGCCCCGACCTCGGCTCGGGCATCATTGCAGCCCCGATCTCCTATGAGGTGAACGGCAAGCAGTATGTCGCGGTCTGGTCGGGTTGGGGCGGCGTGTGGCCAATCTGGTCCGGCAAGCTTGGCGCGCCGCTGGCGAAGGCGCCGCGTGGGGGGCAGCTTTATGTCTTCCAAGTCAACCAGTAACGCGATGTTCCCCCGGCCGCGCAAGCGGCCTGGGGTTATCGCCGCGGCCCTGTTGGCTGTGGTTGGACTCGGCTGTGCGGGGAAACCCGCACACGCTGCCCCGCTTCGGATGTGCCTCGACAAGGCAAACCCGATCTTCACAATCGACGAGGCCGTCGCCAACGCCGTCGCGGAAAATCAGCATGCCGCCGCCGATCTCGTCGTGCTGGACAGCTCCAAGGCCGATCGCTCGCAGTTCTCCGGCAAAGGGCTGCAAAAATACCTCCAGACTCTCACCGCGCGTTGCGATATCGTCATGGGCTTCCCGGTTGAAGCGGGGCACCCAACGCTGCCCGCCAACATGTCCGCAACCTTGCCTTATGTACGAACGGGATTTGTCACCGCCACCACCGGCGCGCCAGCCTCCAGCTTCTCCGCGATGGTCGCGGCGCATAAAACCATGGGCGTGGTGATGCTGACGGTGCCTTCAACGTATTTCACCGCACAGAATATGACGGCCGAACACGTCTATTACACAAACGCCGAACTCCTGAGCGCGCTGGACAACGGAGAGGTCAATGCCGCGCTGATCTGGCAGCCCTGGCTTAACCAACAATTAGCCAGCCATCCGCAAAATCTGCGTATGTCGCAAATTGGCCTGCCACATGCCGTGTGGAATATTGTTGGCCTGTATCCCGAAACCGCAAAAAACAGCGAAGCCGTGCGTACATTCAACCATGGAGTGGCATCTCTTGTGGCCAGCGGAAGATTGGCTAATATCATCAAACCTTACAACACTCCAACGCTCCATCAGTGAAAGTAAATCCATGAAGATATTGAATATAACAGGAGTTTCCGCCATGGCGTTGATCCTGTCGGCAATGGGTGCGGCCGCGGCGGCGCCGCCCGCCCTCTTCACAGCCGCCCAGGCCGCCTCAGGCGCCACCGTGTTCGCGCAGAATTGCGCGATGTGCCACGGCGCCGACCTGAAAGGTGGCGCCGGCCCCTCGCTTGTTGGGCAAAGCTTTGCGTCGGCCGCCAATAAATACACCATTGGCGCCATCTTCAGCGAAATTGCCGAACAGATGCCGGCTGGCCAGCCAGGCAGCCTGACTCATGATCAGTATACCGCGGCCCTGGCCTACATTCTGAGCAAGAACGGCTACCCGGCAGGCAGCACCGCGCTGGACTATAACGCGAGCCTTGGCTCATCTGTGCCGCTGGTTTCACAAGTTAAATAAGAAATTTGCAAATTGCATTGCAAATAGGCGGGGTAAATTCGCCCCGGCCTTAACCGAAGGAGGAAAAAATAATGTGGCGTAAACCTGTTATCACTGAAATCTGTGTCGGCGCTGAAATCAACAGCTATATCTCCGCCGGCAAGAAGTAAAAATCCAATGCCAAACCAAGTATCCTTGCGAGACTGCCTGTGTTTGTAAGGGTACTTGGCGCGGCAGCCGGCGGCGGCTTTCCACAATGGAACTGCCGATGCACCGGCTGCACACGCGCCCGCGCCGGCGACCCGGCGGTGAAGCCGCGTACCCAAGCCTCCCTGGCCGTGAGCGCTGATGCCCGGCGCTGGGTGTTATTGAACGCAAGCCCGGATCTGCCCGCGCAGCTACGCGCCGCCCCCGCGCTGAACCCCGATATTTCAGGCCCTGCACGTAATTCGCCGGTCCACGCCGTGGTGATCTCAGGAGGCGATATCGACTGCATCGCCGGGCTTCTCTCACTGCGCGAAGGCCACCCGTTCACCCTCTACGCCGATCCATTTGTGCAGAAAATTATCGATAATAACGAAGTTTTTTCGGTATTGAACCGGGATTTCGTGCGCTGCGCCCCCTTGAGCGCGCAGGGCGAGACGGAGCTGCGCGACGCGCAGAATCAGCCCCTTGGCCTATGGGTCGAAGCCTTCCCCGTTCCCGGCAAAATTCCGCTCTACCAGGAAGCCGGGAAAGACGCCGCAAACCTCGTCAACGATCAGGCGGTAATCGGACTTTCCCTGCGCGCCGCCTCTGGACGGAAGGTCTTTTTCATCCCCGGCTGCGCGCGCGTTACAGACAGCATAAGGCACCTCGTCAGCGGCGGGAATGTTCTGTTTTTCGATGGCACCCTCTGGGCCGATGACGAAATGATCACGGCGGGAATGGGCACGAAAACCGGCGCCCGCATGGGCCATATCAGCGTCTGCGGCCAGGACGGCAGCATTGCCGCCTTTGCCCAAACGCCGCTCGCCCGCAAAATATTCATCCACATCAACAATACGAACCCTATCTTGTGCGATGATTCCCAAGAAGCCGCCTTTGTGCGCGCCGCTGGATGGGAAATCGCCTTTGACGGCATGGAGGTAACGGTATGACAACAATAATGACGCACGGCGAACTGGAAACCGCATTGCGCGCAATCGGCGCCGCGCATTACCATAACCTGCACCCCTTTCACCGCCTGCTGCACTCCGGCGCGTTAAGCAAATCACAAGTCCAGGCCTGGGCGCTTAACCGCTACTACTACCAGAGCAGCATCCCGCAGAAAGACGCGATCGTCCTCGCCCGCCTGCCAGACACCGCCGCCCGGCGCGTCTGGCGCCAGCGGTTGGTGGACCATGACGGCGAACATGCCGGCGATGGCGGCATCGCCCGCTGGTTGCGCCTCGCGACAGGGGTGGGGCTCGATGCGGATTACGTCCAATCGAACCGCGGCATTCTCCCGATCACGCGCTTCGCTGTCGACGCCTATGTGCATTTTGTGCGAGACCGTTCACTGCTTGAAGCGGTGGCCTCCTCACTGACGGAGATGTTCTCCCCCACGATCATCGCCGAGCGCGTCGCCGGCATGTTAGCCAATTATGATTTTGTCTCCCCCGAGACCCTGGCCTATTTCAACGCCCGGCTGCACCAGGCCCCGCGAGATGCTGATTATGCCTTGGATTATGTAAAAACCCATGCCCGCACACGCGATGAGCAAGAACTGGTGCTTGCCGCGCTACGCTTCAAATGCGACGTACTGTGGGCACAGCTGGACGGGCTGTACGCGGCCTATGTCGCGCCCGGCCAAATTCCACATGGCGCTTTTCTGTACCAGGCGGACGAAATGGCGCTGGCGAGATGATGGTGGCTGCGGCCATTACGCGCGATTCAGTCCCCGTGCTGCGCCGTGGCGTACGCCGGCAGTTTGACCGTACACGCAATTGCGCCATTCTCATGGCGCCGGAGCGCGTGATTGTACTCGACGAAATTGCTGATGCCATCATCGAATCTTTCAAACCCGCCGCCACGGTGAGCGACATTGCCGCAGGCCTGGCAACGCGCTTTCGCGCCCCCGCACAGGAAATCGAGGAGGATGTGATCGCCTTCATCCGCGAACTGAACGATAAGGGTCTGATCGTATTATGAATGCCCGCCACCGCCCCGCCGCGCCGCTCGCTTTGATGGCGGAACTCACCCATCGCTGCCCGCTGCAATGCCCCTATTGCTCGAACCCGCTCGAACTTCTCAAAGTTGCGCAAGAGCGCGACACAGAATTCTGGTTGAATCTTATCGGCGAAGCCGCCGATCTTGGCGTGCTGCAAATTCATTTCTCAGGCGGCGAGCCAACCCTACGCCCGGATCTGGCGGCACTTATCGCGCACGCCACCGCACGCGGCATGTATGCCAATCTCATCACCTCGGCTGTATTGCTGAATGAAGATAAACTACAGGCCTTGGCCGATGCCGGTCTTGGCCATGTGCAGATCAGCATCCAGGGCGCGGACCCGGCGACGGCCGACCGTATCGGCAATTACAAAAACGGACATGCGAAAAAACTTGAAATTGCCCGCTTGGTGCCAAAGCTCGGCATGTCGTTGACAATCAACGCGGTCGTGCACCGGCAGAATCTTGATCAATTACCGGCGATGATCGGCCTTGCGGAGTCCCTCAGCGCGGATCGCCTCGAAGTCGCGCATGTGCAATACCACGGCTGGGCATTGCGCAACCGCGCAGCACTGATTCCAACACGCGAGGCGTTCGAGGCCGCGGATGCGATCGTCGCCGAGCGCCGCGCGGCGCTGCGCGGCAAAATGGTTATCGATTACGTCGTCCCGGACTATTACGCCGCAAAACCAAAAACATGCATGGGCGGCTGGGGCCAAAAACTGTTGAACGTAACGCCTGATGGCCGCGTCTTACCCTGCCACGCCGCGGATTCAATTCCCGGCTTGGAATTCGAGCGCGCCGGTCTTTCGCCTTTGAAAGAAATCTGGGAACAGGGCCGCGCCTTCGAGACGTTCCGCGGTACAGGCTGGATGCAGGAGCCTTGCGCCTCATGTGCCCTCAAGGAAGTCGACTGGGGCGGCTGCCGGTGCCAGGCGCTGTCTCTGGCTGGAAACGCCGCGGCGACAGACCCGGTTTGCCACCTCTCCCCCCGGCACGAGGAAATCCAACGCCTTGCAGAATCAGAATCGCGCGCGGATCATAGGGAGTTTATTTATCGCAGGCTGTAACACGAGGAGGCACAGGGGAGATACGGATTTGAAACAAAAAATAAAAACGAGACGGAAACAGAGAAGAAAATCGCCAGCTTTGCCTGCATATTTGTTTTTATTGATTTTTGCCGCCCCACTCGCACACGGCCAGACGCCCCCCTCCGCCGATCAAACCATCTATGTTCACACCTCACCTCTATCGGCCTCTGGCGTCAATATCAGAAAATTTCCACACCAGGTACAGGTTCTCCGCAGTCAGGACCTCACTCAAAACGGCGTTGCCAACGCAACACAAGCACTGAGTCAGCGCGCCGCCGGCGTTAACCTCGTCAACAGTCAGGCCAACCCTTATCAGCCCACCATCCTTTATCACGGCTTCGAGCTCTCCCCCATTCAAGGCACGCCAGCAGGCCTGAGCGTTTACATAAACGGCGCGCGGTTCAACACGCCCTTTGGGGATCTCGCAATCTGGTCCTTGCTCCCCAGCGAGGCGATCCACTCACTGAGCCTTGAGGACGGCAACCCTGTATTTGGCCTCAACGCCCTCGGCGGCGCGATCAACGTGATCATGAAAAACGGCTTTAACACCAGCGGCGGCCAGGTTGAATTATCCGGCGGCTCGTTTGACAAGCTGAACGCCAATCTCGAATACGGCAAACAGGTTGGCAACACCGCCGCTTATGTTGATCTGAACGAAACCCACGAGGCTGGATGGCGTAACGCCCAATCCTCCGATATTCAGAATTTTTACGGCGACATCGGCTGGCATGGCCCACATGCCGCTCTGCATTTCAACGCCACGCTGGCAAATTCGAACTTGAACGGCCCCGGCAGCGTACCAGTGCAACTCCTGGCAGCGGACCCCGCCGCGCAATTCACCGGGCCCAATAATATCACTGATAAATATGCAAAATTCAGCGCCACGCTGGATGACCAGCTCACCGCCAAAACATCGCTGCAAGCGGTTATATATTACGACAATCTCCGGGAAAATCTAACCAACGGCAACGGCGCGAACGATCAACCCTGCGGGCCTGGCGTCAATGCCGGATATTTGTGCCAGGGCGGCGCTGGCGGCAGCCTCAGCACGACGCTGGGCGGCGCGCCGATTCCAAATTTTCTACCCAACGCAAATGCCGCAGGCTATTACAGCTACGCGCAGTTGAACCTGAACACGACCAACACAAACGGCTATGGCGGTTCAGTCCAGTTCACCAACGCAAGCGCGATTTTTGGCCTCAAGAACAACCTCCTCGCTGGCCTCAGCTATGATGGCGGCTTCACGAATTATGGCGCGGCTGGCTATATCGGCGGCCTGACCAGTGTTTCAAGATTTTATTACACACCGTCCGGCATCCAAAGCCCCGGCTATCTGCTCGATGAACCCGGCACGGTGCCGGTCAACGTGGTCATTCGCAACGCCTATTATGGCGCCTTCATCTCGGACACACTGAACCTGACGCAAAAACTGGCGCTAACAGCAAGCGGGCGTTTCAATATCGCCAATATCGCCCTGCATGACCAGAACCCGCCCGACCCCAACGCCCCCGGCGGCGGCCTCACCGGACGGCATTATTACGATCATTTCAATCCCGCCATCGGCGCGACCTATGATGTCACGAACCTCCTCACCGTATACGGCAGTTATTCCGAAGCCAACGCCGTGCCCACTCCCGCCGAACTCTCCTGCGCCAGCCCGCAGGATTCGTGCAGCCTCGCGAATTTCATGTCCGGCGACCCCAATCTGAAACAAATCGTGACCCATACCTTCGAGGCCGGCGTGAAAGGTACCCTGGTCGGCCCTCTGGAATCAATCATCATCTATAACGCCGATTATTATCATACGATCACCAGCAACGATATCGAATTTCTGCAATCGCCATACAACCCTATCAGTTCCGGGTATTTCGGAAATATCGGTAATGTCTTGCGCACAGGCTTCGATGCCGGGGTACATATCGATTTCAACAAATGGCAAATCTATGGTGGATATTCCCGAATTGATGCGGCATACCGCAGCAACTTCATCGAACATTCAAGCAATCCGCAGGCAAATACCAACGGAGACATCACCGTCGTTCCAGGTGACCATCTCCCCGGAATCCCGCAAAACATCATCAAACTCGGCGCGGCATATCAGGCTACCCGGCGGTGGAACCTGGGAATTTCCTTTGCCGCGCAGACTTCAACCTATCTATACGGAGACCCGGCAAATCTCACCCCGCCCTTGCCGGGATATTTCGTCGTGAACCTCACCACCAGCTATAACATCTCATCCGCTCTTCAGTTTTTTGGCGGCATTGATAACGTAACGAACACAAAATACTATAATTACGGAACCTTCTCGCCTACGGGGCTGGCTGGCGGCGTCTATGTCGCCCAAGCTCCCAACTATTCCAATCCGCGCAGCTACAGCATCGCAGCCCCTGCCTCTGTCTACGCAGGAATGAAATACAACTTCTAAATCATGACGACTTCCGATTGACCCGCTTTACAGGTTAATTTGAAGTCATTGCACTCTAAAACCCCACCCTGGCCAAAAACGCCCTGGAAGCCGCAAGGTCTTCAAGGATCGATCCATTATTGCGCGGATCACGCTCCTGCTCGATCGTGATGTATCCAGCATATCCCAATTGCGTGAGCAGCGCGCGGATGCCCGCATAATCCACAATACCACGGCCGATCGGGCACATCACACCTTCCGCGCAGGCATCGAAGAAGCGTATCTTGCGCCCCATCACCTCCTTGAACTTCACACCGTCAATATCCTTGAAGTGCAGATAGTCCGTGCGCTCCCAATAGGTCCGTATCGTCGCGATAGGGTCCATCCCGGCATAGGTCAGGTGCCCTGTATCAAGGCACAACCCCGCCTCCTCGGCCGCAACATCCCCCGCGATCCGCTCAATCTCGTCCGCGAATTCGATATGCCCGCCCGCATGAGGATGAATAACCGCGCGCACCCCGAATTCATCGCGCGCCAGCGTGGCGATGGCACGAATATTGGCGGCCATGCCGGACCACGCGTGGCGGTCCAAACGGGGGGCGCGCTCCGCATGGCCCGCGGCATAGTCCCGCGCCTCGTGCCCCCAGTCCATCACGGTTAGATACGGCGCCGCAAACCGCTGACCGGGATGCGTTGCAGGCCTTGGCAACGCGGTGATCAACGCACATATCTCAGCCGTCTGCCGCAACAACACGGCGCGATTGGACGGATCGGCCAGATTATCAAAAATCGTTCCGGCCACAACGCTCAGCCCGCGGCGCATCAACGCCTCGGAAACACGCGCAACATCCAGCGGCAGGTAGCCGTAGGGCCCAAGCTCCACCCAAGCGAATCCGGCAGCCGCAGCCTCGTCGAGCACGCGCTCCCAAGCCGGCAAATGCGGGTTGCGCACATCGTCCACCCCCCAGCAGCAGGGCGCGGTCGTAATGGTGATGGGCGCGTTCATGCCGGGCCCCTTAACGGCTGATCGCCGCCTGGAGCGCGCTGATCGAGCTTTGGATGCCCGCCTCGACCGACATGGTCAGATCCTCCATTTCCAGGCTTACCCAGTCATTATAACCCAGCATGCGCACAACTGAGAAAAACTCCTTCCACCATTGCAAGTCATGCCCGGCGCCCACCGCGACATAATTCCACGCCCGGCGCACTGTATCCTCCACCGGCTTAGTTTCCAGAAGACCGTTGACCGCCGCCAGCCCGCGCTCAATCCGTGCATCTTTACCGTGAACATGATGAATCGCCGGGCCAAGAGCGCGCGCCGCTGCAATCGGATCAGCCCCCATCCAGAACAAATGGCTCGGGTCGAGATTCAGCCCCACTTTGGGGCCCACCGCATCCCGGAGCCGAAACAGCGTCTCGGGATTCCAAACCAGCATGGAGGAGAAATTCTCCAACGCGAATCTCTCGACGCCCGCTTCATCAGCAAGCCGCACCAACCCATGCCAATACGGAATCGCTACATCATTCCATTGGTAATCAAGCGCATCCTTCAAACTTGCCGGCCAGCTGACCGTATAGGTAATCCAGTTCGGGATGGTATCGCCCGGCGCGGCAGGAGGCAGACCGGACATCATCACAACCTTCTTCACGCCAAGCTCGCCCGCCAGGCGCAGCGTATCTTCCGTGTCCTTGCGGTGCTTCGCACCCAGCGCACCGGGATCAAGCGGATTTCCCGAGCAATTCAGCGCCGCGATGGAGAGTCCCCTCGCTTCGATCTCTTTCAGAAAAGAACGGCGCTTTCCCGCATCGCTCAACAGCTCCCCGGCGCGTACATGCGGCGCCGATGACCAGCCCCCGCCTGTCATCTCAATGCCCTCAACCCCGAGGGACACGCATTTATCAAGCATCTCCGTGAAGGAGAGTTCGCCCATGCAGTCAGTACAGATCGAAAGTTTCATGTTCAGCAATCCCGTTTCATGGCTCAAGTTTGCAGGTTATGCGAAATCAACCCACTGCGCGCCCGCCTCGGCTGAGCGCACGCACGCTTCAAGCCAGCGCACGCCATCGGTTCCGCCTTTAATTCCGGGATAGATCAACCTGGCGAGCATTGCCTCATCGCCACGGTTTTTCGCGTCAATCGCCTGCGCGATACGCAGATAGATATTGGCCCAGGATTCGCTCAGCCCTTCCGTATGCAGCGCGCCAAGCCGGTCGCTATCAAGCGAAATCGGGTCCAGATACGGCATGCCGTGATGCATCACCTGCCCTGGCTGGCCCTGTATTTCATAGGTCAACTCATTCGGCGCCGTCTCGCGCCAGATCAAGCTGGCCTTCGACCCAACGATGCGAATCGTCTGCGCCTCCATCGACCCCGCACAGACCGATGAGCACCACAGCCGGCCCACCGCTCCGTTATCATAGTGGAACAGAACATAGGCATTGTCTTCCAAGGGCGCGCGCGAGCGGATAAAGCTCTGCCGGTCACAAAGAAGTTTGGAAATCTTCATCTCCGGCAGAATCACCTGCGACATATAATAGGTATGGGTCGAGATATCGCCGAGCACGAACGTGGGGCCCGACGTTGCCGGATTGGTCCGCCATTTCTGCGCTTCCGAGGCATTCGCGTCATCGCCGGAATTGAAGCCGTGGACATAGGTTAAATCGACCATCCGCACCTCACCGATCACCCCTTGGGCAACCATCGCGCGCATCTGCAGCAGCATCGGATAAGCCGAATAACCGTAGGTCACACCAACAATCAGCCCGCGCGCCTCGGCAAGGCGCTCTATCTCCTCGCATTCACGAACCGTGAAGAACAAGGGCTTCTCGCAAATCACATGCAGCCCGGCTTCAAGGCAAGCCTTGGTAATCTCGTAATGGGTGTAATTGGGCGTGGCGACGGTCACAACCTCCACCCCATCCGCCCGCCCGGCTTCCTGGGCGATCATGCTCCGGTAATCCGCATAGCAGCGCTCCGCCTCAACGCCGATCTTCTCGCCAAAATCCCGGCCGCGCCCGGCATCAAGATCAAATGCGCCGCAAACCAGCCGGTACGCGGTATTGTCGCGCAGCGCGCCAAGACGATGCTTGTAGCCAACCTGCCCGGTCCGCCCGCCGCCAACCATGCCCCAACGCAGCGGGCGCTCGATCAATTTTTCTCCGTTCAACATGTGCAAAACCTTTTTATGATATGAATCCAGGGATGAAACCGCTTGAAAAACCGGCGCGGTCATTTCGGTTATTTTTTATATTGCTCGATATAGCGTTGAATTTCCTGCCGCATGAAGCGGCCTGACTGATCCGCCTTCTCTTCCCATGCAAAGACGCAAGCCGTCATGATTCCATCAAACCCGATCTCAGCCAGCGTGCCGAAGAAATCATCCCACGGCACCTCGCCCTGGCCGATGTTGAGGTGCTGATGCACCCGCGCGGCGGAGCCGGGGGGATTGACGATATAGCGCAGGCCGGAGCTGCCCTTGTGGTTGAACGTATCGCCAACATGCACATGCGCCAGCACATCGGCGCATTCGCGCAGCATCGTGCGGGTGTCGTCGCCAAAATAGAAAGTATGCGGCGCGCAATACAAAAATTTCACCCGTGGCGAATTGACAGTGCGGATGATATCCACCGCCGGCTGAAGGGTCTCCACCCAGTCCTCTGGATGCGGCTCGATATGGAGATTAACCCCCTCCCGCTCGAACACCGGCACAAGCTCTTCCATCGAGCGCCACCAGGCTTCCTCGCATGTTTCAACCATCGAGCCGGTATGGCAACAATAGCAGGACCCCTTGTCCGGATGCGGGCCGCGCCCGAATTCGGAGTTCATCGTGTCCACCTCAAGATCAACGGCAATCTGGATGGCGCGCCTCCAATGCCGCACAGCCGCCTGCCGCTCAGCCTCGTCATTCGAGGCCCAGCGGTACATCGGCAGCAGCGAGGCAATGCCAACCCCCGCCTCCTTCAGCGCCCGTTTAAAAGCCCTCACACGCTCGGGAAATACCCGCGGCGCCTTGAACCATTCCAGAAAATCTCCGCGCGGGGAGAGTTCCATCCAGTCATAGCCAAGCTCCTTCACCTTGAAAGGCAGCTCCTCCAGGCTGAGATGACGGTGCATGAAAGGGTCAAGCGCGATCTTCATAGGATTTCACCTTGTGGTTGAATACGTCATGCGTTCAGCGGTATCGCCATATTCGCGGGCCATTATGTATCTTTTTGGCCCGTAAAATGGAATTACAATCATGACTAAATGATATTTTTATGCCATTTTATATCAATCAAAAATGGCATGATTTCGAGGACCCCGATGAAACGTCCAACCGTCACCGATCTGGCGAATGCCGCCGGCCTCAGCGTCTCAACCGTCAACCGCCTGCTGCACGGTACAGGCGCCTTGCGGCCGGACACGGTCGAGCGGATTCTGAATGCCGCGCAATCAATTGGCTTCTACGGCCTGGGCATCCTGCGCGAACGCAAGCAAACCAACCTGCCCCAGCGCAAGCTTGGCTTTCTGCTGCAACAATCGCACCGCGCCATCAACCGGCTCTGGGCGGACGCCATTGTAACGGCCGCGGCCCGGCGGGTTGATACCCTCATCAAGCCGGTCATTGAATTCGAGGATGATCTCTCGCCAGAAGCGGTGGCCGGCCATTTGCTGGCGCTCGGGGAAGTCTGCGATGCCCTCGCCGTCGTCACCGCCGACCATCCGCTGATCAGCCAGGCGATCGACGAACTGCGCGCCCGCGACACGCCGGTTATCGCCTATATCACCGATCTTTCAGCCGCCAGCCGGGCCGCGTTCGTCGGCACGGATAATTGGAAGGCGGGCCGCACCGCCGCGTGGTTCATCAGCCAGATGGCCCACCGCCCCGGCAAGGTCTTTCCCTTCGTCGGCAGCCACCGCTACCAATGTCAGGATATCAGTGACGCCAGCTTCCGCTCATATATGCGCGAGCGCGCCCCTGCCTTCGTTGTTCACGAAACCCAACTGACCAACGAGGAACCCCAAATCGCTTTTGAAATCGTCCGGCGGCTAATCGCTGAAGAACCTGATCTGGTTGGAATTTTCGTCGCCGGCGGCGGCATCTCCGGCGTTCTGCGCGCGATGCGCGCGTTCGATGCCCCGCGCCGGCAGGACATAAAAATCGTCTGCCGGGATATCGGCCCGGAAGCACAAAAAGGGCTGGCAGAGGGCTTGATCACGGCAGCCGTCCCCCATTCATTAAAGCGAATGCCCGAGGAGTTGATCGAAGTCATGCTCGATCGAATCGAAGGCCGGGGGCAGACATCCATCCAGCAGCGCATTGTGCCATTTGATATCGTAACCCCCGAAAGCGCGTGGACCTAGTGGGACACGTCATTGAAAATGCCGTGTCCCACGAGCGTCATATTTAGCGCGCGCCGCCCACCAACCCGCGCGCAGTACCCTGCGTCATGAATGACGCAGGGTACTAGCTATTTGGTCCCGGAGAGTCATATCGCCCGCAAAAACGGCCCGTGGGATGTCACCCCAGCCGCTTGCGTAAAAACACTCGCCGGTTCCCCGCGGGATAATCCGCCAGCTCGCCAAAACTCTCGTACCCATGACGCAGATAAAACCGCAGCGCCGCCGGGTTCATCGTGTCCAGCCACACCCCGCCGCAGCCGCGCGCGCGCGCCTCATCCTGCGCGGCGGCGAGCAACTGCGCCCCCAGCCCGCGTCCGCGCATCGCCTCGGCCACAAATAATAATTCCACAAACAGCCAGCCATGCCCGCTGCGGCCCCAGAGCCCGCCTTGCACCGCATCGCACCCGTCACGCAAAAATACCCCCAGCGGCACCGCATCCGCCGGACCCAGCAAATTCTCATGAAACCCGGCCAGCCCAGCCACCAGCGCCGCGCGGGCCTGCGCCGGCGGGTCCGCGGTCACGCTCAGCCGCAGTTCAGCCATAAGCCGTCTCAAGCCCTACAAACTGCGCGCCTGCCGCCTGCAACGCCGCCAGCCCTTCGGCAATTCCCGCCCCGCTGGCCCGGCGCGGCTGGTTGATATGCCCTTCCGTCACATCCCCATCCTTCGCCGCCTCCAGCCGCCGCGCGACAATCTCCGGCGGTAATGAGGCACCCTGATCCGAGTTCAGCGAATACCCCGCCACCTTGAACCCCAGCGCCTCGATCACCGGAATCGCCGCCGGGCTATAAAGCCCCGCCGCCCCGCGGTACCACTGCGGCCGGCGGCCGGTCACTTTCTCCACAGCCGCCGCCCCGTCCAGCACCTCGGCCCGGATCGCCTCCACCGTCCCGGCTGGCGCCAGCCCATACACGCGCGCATCCCCCAATACCGGCGGCAGATGCCGCGCCCCATGATTCTCCAGCGTGAAGATATCCGGCCGGGCCAGAAAATACGCCAACCCCTCCGGGTTCCATCGCATCCACACCGCCGTCACAAAAATCGTGGCTGGTATCGCCTTCGCAACCAGCACATCAGCAATCCGCCGGTCAAACCACCCGGGGCACGCATCCAGGCTCACCGCCACCGTGCGTCCGCCGCCAGCACCCCGCACCCGCAAGGCGGGCTCCAGCAGCCCCGGCGGGCGCCCGCCTGCCAGCGCCGCGCGCCCCATCGTCAGCGCCAGCGCGCCGCCACAAAAAGCCCGCCGCGAAACCGCCCCGCAAACCTCACACATCGCAAACCACCCGCCGCCAAGCGCAAATGCCAGACACAGCCCTGGCCATTAAGCGTATGCCGCGTGTTTCACAACCGCGCGCTATTTTCCGATGATGGTAACCGCCGCCAGCCCCGGCGCGCCATAAACCTGGGTATATCCGGCCACCGGGTTGCCCGGCACCTGGCGCCCGCCCCCCTGGCCGCGCAGCTGAATCACATTCTCATAAACCTGCCGCAGTCCCGAGGCGCCAATCGGCTCGCCGCATGCCAGGCAACCACCATCGGTATTCACCGGCATCGGCCCGCCAATGCGCGTGGCGCCCGCTTGTATCAACGCCTCCTGCTCGCCATGCGCGCAAAAACCGTTCTCCGCCATATGCATGATCTCAGCACCCGATTCGGTATCCTGAAGCTGCAACACATTCATATCCCTGGGGCCCATCCCGGCCATCTCAAAAGCCGCCTTGGCCGCAAGCTCCGCCGGCGAAGGCCCGCGCTCAATATCCAGGCTGGGCGAGAACACCTCGAACGACCCCTTCACCCTGGTCCGCATCGCCGCCCCGCGCAGCCTTATCTGGTCGCGTCCCAGCTGGCGCGCGCGCGCCGGGCTGGCCAGGATCAGCGCCGCCCCCCCCTCCGAGGGCGAGCAGAACATGAACTTCGTCAGCGGATCATTCACCATCTGCGCGTTCAGAATGTCATCGAGCGCCACCGGCGCGCGCCGCCATGCATGCGGCGCATGCACCGCATTGGCGAACGCCTTCTCCGCCACCAGCCCCAGCGTGCGGCGGCTGATTCCGTGCAGCGCCATATAACGCTGGATCTTATTGGCGAAAAACTGCGTGGTGAGCATCATGCCCAGCTCGCCATACCAGTCAGGCAGCCCCATATCGGCCGGCGCGGGGTTGAAGGAACCGCGCGGATGCTTATCAAACCCCAGCACGAGCGCCAGATCGAACTCGCCGGACTTGATCGCCCAATACGCCGAAAGCAGCGCCGAGCCGCCGGTCGCGCACCCATTGGCGACATTGATGAACTGCACGCCCGTAAGCCCCAGCCGCGGCAGCGCCGCATCCGCGTCCCCGGCCGCAAAGGAGCCGCCAAAGGCGCATTGCACATCGCGCCACTCCACCCCCGCATCGGCCAGCGCCGCCCGCGCCGCGAACACGCCCTGGTCAAGCCCGGAAAGCTCATGCCGCCCAAACGGATGAATCCCCGCCCCGGCAATAAATACCTCGCTCATGCGCCCTCCGCCCGGAAGATGTAACAACTTTGCAAAACGCCATCGGCCCCGTGGTTGAAGGGCACAATCTCCAGCCGCATCAGAAGGCCCAGGCGCGGTTCAACCTCGCCGAACTCCAACCGCGCCTCCACAATCACCTCGCCCGGCAACTCCACATAACCAACCGCATAGGGCCGAAAACCGCGCTCATCCTCATCCCCCGCATAAGGCGGCGATTTCGGACGGAAACGCTGCACCGTCCAGCTCCACAACCGGCCATGCGGCGAGAGCGCCACCGGCTCATAAAATGCCCGCTCGCCGCCTTGCGGCAACGGAAACACCACCCCCCCGCCCTCACGCCGCCGCCCGCCCTGCAGGCGCGGGCCGTCCGGCGTCTCCACAAACAAATCCGGCGCAATCGCACGCATCAGCCAAGCCTCCGCACGGGATCGGTGCCGTCCCAGCCCACCGAGAGGCTCTTGATATAGGCGAAACTGTCCAAAATGCCCTGGCTCGGCTTCAGCACCTCCACCAGCGAACCGGGGCCGCCGCCGGTGTCGGCGTAAATCGCCTCCACCCCGCCCGCCATCGTCAGCTCCTGCACCACCGCCGCACCGGCCGCCGCCATGGCGGCGCGCGCGCGGCGCATATCCCCGGTGAGCAGGCACACATGGTGCAGCCCCTCGCGCCCCTCATCGCGCCAGCTTTTATAGATCGAGGGCACATCATTGTGCTGTGCGATGATCTCGATCTGCAAATCCCCCCAATAGCCAAGATAGAGAGAGAAATCGATGTCCGCCGGCACGCCCCTATAGGCGGCGGTCTCGGCCTGAATATGCTCCAGCAGCACAAACGGCCCGGCGCCCATGGTCTGCGTCCAGTATTTCAGCGCCGCGTCCACATCCCCGGGAACAAAAGCCAGCTGCATGACATCGCCAATACCGGCAATCATATTCCTGCGCATCCGTTCGCTTCCTTTTATACTTTTGTTGTGATTTTGTATAATCATAAAACCAAAACACGGGCAAGATATTCCATTCGCCTTGCATTAACTATTATATTATTATACTAAAATTGTATATATATTATCCGGAAATCGGGCACGCACAACAACCGGGAGAAACGAAGTGGATCTAGGATTAGCCGGCAAAAAAATCATCATCTCCGGCGGCAGCCGCGGCATCGGCCGCGCCATCGCTGAAACATTCGCGGCCGAGGGGGCGGATGTCGCCTTTTTCTCCCGCAACCCCGCGCAGGTTGAGGACACCCGCGCCGCCCTGGCCAAATTCGGCCATAAGGTGGTGGGCGATGTCCTGGATATGCAGGATATGGACGCTTACAAAGCCTGGCTGGTGAAGGCCGCGCAAGCCATGGGCGGCTGCGACATCTTCATCCACAACGCCAGCGCCTCCGGCTCGCAGGCCGCCACGGACTGGCAGAAATGCCTGGACGTGGACATTCTCGGCGGCGTGGCCGGGTGCGAAACGCTGGAGCCCTACCTCGCGGCTTCCGGCGCCGGCGCGGTGATCATCCTGTCCAGCACCGCCGCGGTTGAAACATTTTTCGTGCCCCAGGCGTTCAACGCGCTAAAGGCCGCCCTGCTCACCTATTCCAAGCAGCTCTCGCAGCATTGGGCGGCCAAGGGCATCCGCGTCAACGCCGTCTCGCCAGGCCCCGTCTCCTTCCCCACCGGCAACTGGCAGGCGCTGAAGGGCGTAATGCCCGAAGTCTACGAAGCCACCGAGAAAGCCATTCCGCTCGGGCGCATGGGCAAGCCGGAAGACGTGGCGCGGGCCGTGGTGTTCCTCGCCAGCCCCGCCGCGAGCTACATCACCGGCACCAACCTCATCATCGACGGCGGCTACACCAAGCGCGTGCAGTTCTAAGCCTGATCGCTTTAAGTGCGATCAAGCTCTGGCCATTTTTCTGAGGGCGATTCACGCTTTCGGCTCGCTCGGCTGAACGAACCTCAAACGATCGCACTCTAAGCCTTCCACCCCGGGCCGGCACCAGCCCGGGGTCCCGCTCACGCAAGCACGATGGACGCCGCCCTCCCGCCAGGGTAGGCAGGCCCGGACGCGCCGCTGCGGCGCAACATAACCGGCCACACTGGATTCGCGCATGAGCATCACCCACCCCC